>JBDNAQ010000178.1:0-2888 GCA_039768345.1 Flavobacteriaceae bacterium | reverse complement strand
GTTCAGGCTTTCATTTTACTGTTCGGGACTCTTGTGGTTACGTGGTTCGGTCTTAATCAACTTGGTGGTTGGGAAGGTATGATTGAAACCTTAGACCTGGCCTCACAAACAGCGGGTAATCCGCCTACGGAACGCTTCTTTAATTTATGGCGCCCTGTAACCGATTCGGATTATCCCTGGACAGGCATGTTGTTCGGCGCTCCCATCCTGGGGGTGTGGTATTGGTGTACAGATCAATATATCGTACAGCGTACTCTGTCTGCAAAAGATGTGAGCAATGCGCGCAAAGGAGCATTGTTTGCGGGTTATTTAAAGCTATTGCCTGTATTCATATTTTTTATCCCCGGAGTTATCGCCTATGCCCTTCTCCAACAAGGAACAATTGATTTTTCGCTAGAAAATGCAGACCAGGCATTACCAACTATGATCACTAGTTTTCTTCCGATAGGGATTAAAGGGCTTGCAATAGCAGGTTTACTGGCAGCGCTCATGAGTTCACTTTCCTCGGCATTCAATTCGAGCTCAACCTTGCTAACCATGGACTTCTACAAATATTATCGGCCCAATGCTTCAGATAAAAATCTTGTTAGATTCGGACAGTTGGCCACCATTGTGTTGGTTATTATCAGTTTGGGTTGGATTCCTTTTATGAGGGCCTTAATGGGCGGTGGAATTTTTCACTATCTGCAGAGTGTTCAGGCCTATATTAGTCCGCCTATAGCGGCTGTATTCTTGTTTGGAATACTATACAAATGGATTAATGCCAGAGGTGCAATAGTAGCATTGTGGAGCGGATTTGCATTTGGAATTTTAAGGCTGGTCACAGAATTCCTGAGTAAGGAAGGAATTTTGGTGGTGGAAGACGATTCGTTTCTGGGGATACTATTAAGCATAAATTTCCTGCATTATGCACTCATCCTCTTTATATTCTCCGCTATAGTTTTAATGGTAGTAAGCAAAACAGGCCTGCCTCAGCCCGCTGCGATCTTAGCACAGGTAACCTTTCAAAAAAGGGATAAAACAGTACCATTCCGATGGTCCTCGGATATAATATTAACTATTGTATTAGTCTTACTGGTGCTTGTACTGTGGACGGTTTTCAGTTCCTGGGGGATTGCCTCGTGACAATATTTCTGATATTAAGCCCTCGGTTTAACAATTAGGTCTATTTTTGCGCCCTTATAATTAAACGGGTTTGAAGAAGTATCTTAATCTATTCGATTTTTCCCAGGAAGTTAACTACAGGACTGAAATTCTATCCGGACTGACAGTTGCGCTTGCTCTGGTCCCCGAGGCAATCGCCTTTGCACTAATTGCCGGCTTGTCTCCACTAACAGGACTTTATGCAGCTTTTGTAATGGGGCTGGTTACTTCCATCTTAGGCGGAAGGCCGGGAATGATCTCAGGAGCCACCGGCGCAGTAGCTGTAGTTATTGTTTCTCTGGCTGCAGATTATGGCGTGGAATATGTTTTTGCTGCTGTAGTTCTTGCGGGAATTATGCAAATGGCAGCAGGACTCTTACGACTTGGTAAACTGATGCGACTGGTGCCACACCCGGTCATTTTTGGTTTTGTCAATGGCCTGGCGATCATCATATTTTTGTCACAAATAGATCAGTTTAAATCTGCTGATGGGACTTGGCTTTCAGGCAGTTCTTTATTTATTTTTACGGGTCTGGTACTATTAACCACTCTAGTAATCTGGGGTTTGCCCAGGATCAGCAAAGCGGTACCGGCATCTTTAGTGGCCATTCTGGCGGTTTTTGGATTAGTCCTGGCATTTGATATAGATACAAGAACTATTGGTGATATCGCTTCTATTCAGGGGTCTTTCCCTCCTTTTCATATTCCACAGATCCCCTTTGAATGGGAAACTTTAAAAATAATTTTTCCTTATGCCGCTATTGTTGCAGGGGTGGGATTAATAGAGAGTTTGCTGACTTTGAATATTATTGACGAGATCACAGAAACCCGCGGTAGGGGAAATAAGGAAGCGGTAGCACAGGGGACCGCCAATATTCTCTCGGGATTGTTTTCAGGAATGGGGGGTTGTGCGATGATTGGGCAAAGTCTGATCAATACCTCCAACGGTGCGAGGGCAAGACTTTCTGGTATTGTTGCGGCGCTGATGCTTCTGGCATTCATAATGTTTGGAGCTGGCTTAATAGAAAGAGTACCTATGGCCGCACTAACCGGCCTTATGATCATGGTGGCACTCGGCACCTTCGAATGGGCAAGCTTACGTACTTTTAGGAGAATGCCTAAATCTGATGTATTGGTGATGATACTGGTAACCTTGGTGACTGTATTTCTCCATAATCTTGCCCTGGCCGTACTGGTCGGAGTAATTATCTCGGCCCTTGTTTTTGCATGGGATAATGCTAAAAGAATTCGGGCGAGAAAATATACAGATAAGGAGGGCATTAAACACTATGAGATTTACGGGCCTTTATTCTTTGGTTCGGTGACTTTATTTAATGAAAAGTTTGATATCCTCAGCGATCCGGAGGAAGTGATCATTGATTTTAAGGAGAGCCGTGTCGTGGATATGTCGGCCATTGAGGCCTTAAACAGGATTACGAGCCGGTATCATAAAGTGGGGAAAAAAGTACATCTGAGACACCTTAGTGAGGATTGCAGAAAGTTACTGACCGATGCCGATGCCATTATTGATGTAAACGTTCTGGAAGATCCTACTTATAAACTGGTGGTAGATAAGGTCTGAATTATTTTATGGGTAGTCCTTTTATCTTCTTACTGATCAAAGGAATCTCGAGACCAATGATAAACCGCCATCTTTCAAATCCGATAGCCGTGGTTAACGACAAAGGAGCATCGTCTTCACCATCCGGAATATCCGGCGCCTCTGAAATCTGGTTAGAAGAACG
>JBDNAQ010000177.1:0-5920 GCA_039768345.1 Flavobacteriaceae bacterium | reverse complement strand
GGCAAGAAATAATTACACAAGATTGCGCAGGATTTTGGTTCGTCTACAAGGCACATCCGCCGGCGCATATCGGGATATGTGTTGGTGGATGTAACGTTGTAGACGGGCCAAAAAACAAGCAAGATGTGTAATTATTTCTTGCCGCGGCCTTTATTCCGCGGCGCGGCTTTTTGCGGCTGCTGAATTTAATGGTTGGGCCTTTCTGTAGTAACGAATTGCCCTCTCAGTAACTTTCCCAATGAAGTCACTCTTGGCCTGCGTGTAAACCACACGGTCACCCTGATGCACGTCAGAGAGTTTTTCTTTAAGATTGGAATATTCCCACGCAATATCTGGATAGTCAATGAGGTAATCTCGAAATAGGAGTCTGTCCCAGTGCTCGAATTCGGCCTCAACCATGTGAATATGGTGTGTTCTATTTCCGTTCTTATCCCGTTTGATAAACCATGCATAGAATGGTGGCGTATCATCCCCCCATGACGGACGCAAATTAGTCATACCCCTGCACTTCGAGAATGGGTGCAATTATCTCCCTGGTCTTATCGAGGCACGTCACTTCGACCAAAATGTCTACAATGGGCTTTGCTGACAGTCCAGGAACAGCAGTGCTACCAAAATGCTCGATTCTATTTATTAAATTAGTAGGTAGGCAGGACAGCAGATGAAGCCGTTCCTGCTCAAAAACCTTCGGCCAGATAGGATCGTATGGTACGACGGCCACTTTCTCCTTCACTACACGGGCAATTTTCTCTTCAAGAGTTTCCGTTGGTTTCTGCATGTAGCCCAACGATAAACTGAGGGTCCGGGAAACGATGAATCAAAAAGCTGCTTAAAAAGCCAAAAGGTCTGTTCAAGAATACCTCTCAAAAACGGCACGGCTTTTCCGGTCCCTCTCAAATGCCAGGTTAGCAGAAAATATGTCATCTCACCTGATTAAGGGACAATCCTTCTTTGAATAGCACCACCACCGCTATATGCCCAAATATGGTTGGCTTCGTGATAAGCTATAGGATTAACATATAGCTTAGACTTTAGTTTCTCTTCTTTCCAGGTTTCACCCAGGTTTGTACTTACAAAAAAACGTTTCGAAACACCTATAATAGTCCCCTTCTCTCCTAAAAATAAATGTATATTATCGCCAGTAATGTTAAGTGAATATGGTGATAAATTATTAAATGAAGTAGGAACCGGTATACTCGATGTGATGCCAGCAAGGTTTTTCGATAAAATGGTTAAATTTTTCCCCTTTTTTCCCAAAATGTAAATATTACCCTTATTATCGTTCGTTATAATCCTGGCATCGAAATTTTCAGGTAGACTCTCTTTTTTGATACGTTCTGTGTGTAGATTTATAATAGTCAAAACACTTTTCTGATGGCTTTTTTCCTTTGTGCTTAGATAGTGAAGTTGGCCTTCTATCAAAAGGATGTTTATGTAGTCAGCAAAATCATTTCTTTGTGCGACAGAATTCCAACTTTTCCCACCGTCCATTGTTTGTTTGATAATTACCGAGCTTCTATCATCCTGATTTTGAAATACTGCGATTCCTTTTTTAGAATCAGAAAAAGATAATTTTAGAATGTGTAACGGTAGTTCTGTGTTATAAATTTCCTTCCAGGTTTCTCCTTGGTCGTTTGATTTTATAATGCTTGATTTCGTATTATTTAGGCTGTTTTCAGTGAATACACGTTTGAGTACGTAAATAACATTCGATTTAGCTTCGATGCTCTCAATATTTCCTTTTTGGAATGATTTTTTCCCCCATGTTTTCCCCCCATCGGTGGTTTTATAAATAATCGCATCTGCATTTTTTGTAATATTTTTTCCTTGTCCGGGATTATCGGATATACTCCGACCTCCTAAAAACCCAACATGTTCATCTATGAAAACCATTTCATTAAAATGCTCATATTTGTCTTGTAGCCCTTTTGCACGAAACAATTGCCATTGATTCCCCCTTATAGAGAAAGCATAAATAACGGAGGAGATAACGAAACAAGTAAGTATGATAAATCCTGGAAACCAAGACTTGAGGTTTTTCGGAAAATCTTTCATATTTTTTATCTGCTAACGTTGCTAATCAGCCGCGCGGCTTTTTGCGTCGGCTGAATTAGCCTTGTTAGCGAAAATACACTATACGGCTTTCATGATATAAAACGAGTAACCGTAAAATTCTTTATATTCTTCGAAAAATTTCATTTCCTCTTCTGTTTCACTAATAACCGATTGCATGATATCGTCATCTGAATTTTTGAAAGATTCTATGTTGTTTCGAAGTGGCTCATAGTAATTATCCCACCAGGCCTTTGATGGCAAACGGTGAATTCCTAAAATCTCAAAACCTGAGGAATTTGCATGATCTGAGTTTTCTGATTCAGTACCGATGGTAGGGTAGGCATTTTGCATATAAACTCGTACAGGGCCCGGCACTTCACTTATGAAATAGTTCATTTCCGAAATGACAGCAATTCCATTCGCTGCCATCAATGGTCTCCAAGCTTTCAACGCGCCTTCAAATGTCAAGTTATAAGCGGCTCCCTCGGACCAAAGCAGATCAATGGTTTCTGGTTCCCAATCAAGACATCCCATGTCGCATTCGATCGTTTCTACCAAACGTTCAAGTCCGCGCTGTTTTGCTCGGTCTTCAAGTTCATCCAAAAATTCCCGAGAGAAATCTACCGCCCGGACTTTTGCTCGAAATTTATCCGCCAGAATCAGTGTTCCTGCACCAGCACCGCAACCAATGTCCGCTATACGTAAATTTGAGGGCAAATCTGGAAGTTGTGAAATTATATAGTTGGAATAATCTGTATCACCAGGGCCTTGTCTCTCAAGACCTCGATGCAATTCAATAAGCGCCCTAATATATTTTTCTTGTTCCTCCATTAAATCTCCCCGACATAAGACCTATCAATGATCGCTAACGCTCGGGCTCACTTGCCGGTGGAACGATATAAGCTTTGGCAATGGCGCCATAAGATTGAGCACCGAAAGAAGTGAGAAAATCAAATACCGCTGTGTTCCAACGATCCAGTGCAGCCCGTTGATAATAGTTATGCCAAGTGCCTGTTTATTCATTAAAAGTCGTATTAACGGACTTCGGTTTTGAATTCTTTCAATAGCTTTTCAGCCTCTTTTTTCCCGTATTTTTGAACCATTTCATCCCATAATGGTGAATTCCGAATCTGCTTTTGATATTCTTTTGTCATTTTTTTTAATTGCTCTGGAGAAGGAGGAGAACCCGGGCCAGCAAAATGGATACCATCATTATCTGCCCACGAAAAAGATTGATCCGACGTTTGTTGTAAAAGACAGCATTTTTTGTACTTTTTCCCGCTTCCACATGGACAGGGATCATTTCTCCTGATTTTTTTCATTAATGATCATCCTCTTTTACTGAGGGTATAACGTTTTGAGCTAACCTACCGGCCTCCGAACTTTCGAGCCTGCACAGGCCTTTACGTAAAACCGCATTAATATCCCGGTTAGGTTCAGCGATTGGTTATGCCTCGCTGCTCTTCTTGACAAAATGTGTCGCGTATAATTTTTCAATGTTTGGCTCGCCTGCTTTGGAAAATCTCAAATTCATCTTTCTTCCTTTTCCCCGTGATTTGTAGCCGGTCAAGCTTGGATTAAGGTTACCATCAAGGCAATTACGGCGAACCGTTTTCATAATAAAGTTTATCTTGCTCAGATTGATCTTGATTACTCGCTCCAGATATTGAACCCGCTTCATCCTCCAGCTTTCATAGTCCTTGGGGTCGAGGTAACCAAGCTTCATGAATACGTCAACAAAACTTATGTAACCTTTTTCTTTTAATAGCTCAGATGTGATTCCACTGAGCTTGGATTGGAGTTGTTTCCGATTCAGTGCCATGCGTCACTCAAGGGGCTCAAAAGCCGCCGATAAGCGGACGAGCGAAGCGAGAGCGAGCGGCAGCGAGCGGTCCGCTTATCAGTGTAAATAAGTGGAAGCATTCCATGATATTAACCGTAATAGATGCTGCGATTTTCTATATATTTGAATTTCGAGAAAAAAATATGGAAAACCATTTCCAGCTGTGATTTTTTATCTTCCATTTTTCCATTTATTCTATCATTATAGAGCTGGATATTAAAAACAAGTCAAAATTTAGGCCAAATTCATACCTCAAATTGATGGATCAGGTTTGCGACGTTCTGAGATATCATCATTTTGCATACCGTACCGAGCAAACCTACTGCCTTTCAAGGAAATTATCTCTTGCATTATGAAGGCCCCATATACCGGCCACCGAGTGAGGCTGACAGCCTGTTGATTCAGGCCACGGTGGGATGTCCGCACAACAAGTGCACCTTCTGTATGGTTTACAAGAAAGGACCGTTCTACCGGGTAAGGCCTGTGGCAGAAATTTGCGAGGACATCGATGAGGCGTGTGATCTCTACGGGGGAAAAGTGACCTCTCTCTTTTTCCCGGCCGGCAATTCCATTGCCATGCCGACCCGGGATCTCGCCGCTATCTGCCGTTACAGCATGGCGAAATTTAAGGGCCTTCAAAGGATCACCGTATATGGGTCTTCCCAGTACATTGCTAAAAAGGGACCGGTCGACCTGGCCGCGCTCCGGAAAGCCGGCCTGGGTCGAATTCACGTGGGGCTCGAAAGCGGTGACGATGACATCCTGAAAAGGGTGAAGAAAGGAACCAACGCCGCAGAACAGATTAGAGCAGGCAAGATGGTAAAAGCAGCGGGGATGCAGCTCAGCGAATATGTCATCCTCGGGCTAGGAGGCGTTGGAAGGTTGGAAATGCATGCATTGAACTCCGCCGCGGCGCTCACCGAAATTGAACCGGATTTTGTGCGGCTGCGAACTCTGGTCCCCAAAATCAATACCCTTTTATTGCACGAGATCAAAAAAGACCGGTTTACACTCCTTTCACCCCAACAGGTTTTGAAGGAAACAAGACTGCTGATAGAAAACATTCGGTGTCGAACCGTCATTACCAGCGATCATTACACCAACTACCTGGATCTATCGGGGAATTTGCCCGCAGACAAGGGCCGGCTTCTCGGTGAGATCGACCAGGCCTTGAAATGGGACCCAGGCCACTTTCGACCTTTCTTTATCGGGACCCAATAGCACGCTGCATTTCCGGATCGGAAACTGATCAGTGACCTTCCAGTTGGGGTAAAGAGATTAACGATGGCAGATATTTATAAAGCTTCAATTGGATATCAAATCTTGATTGTTGATTAACCAACCAAACACACCTCATGGTTATCTCCAGTGATGGTGGCTATTTTACCGTGTTGTTTACCCTCCGGGAAAGCCGAAATATCCCATCTCTCCTTTTTTAGAGATCTACGACCGCTACGACTCGCTCTTCACCGACACCCCCGCCTGGCGGCGTCGTCGCCAGGCGAGCAACGCCTATCTGCTCTCGCTGAAACCAGCTGATCTGACCGTTTTTCCTTCCTATGCCATTCAGGTGGTCTTCTCCGTTGTTGGTGCGGCGGGCTCGACGAGCTTGCCGATCGTCAATCCCTGGACAATGATGGAGAATACCACTATGGCATAGGTGATGGTCAGGATGATGTCGCGGTGACGACCCGGCGGCAGCGACAATGCCATGGCGACTGATATGCCGCCGCGCAGGCCTCCCCATGTCAGGATTTTGATGACACTCGGACTGAACGTGCGAAAGCGCCGCATGATCACAATGGGCACGGCCACACTCACGAAGCGTGACAGCAGCAGCAGCGGGATCATCAGCACGCTGGCAATCAGGTAGCTCTGGTTCCAGGAAAGCACCAGCACTTCCAGGCCGATCAGCACAAACAGGACCACGTTCAATACCTCGTCTACCAACTCCCAGAAAGTGTCGAGGTGGCTCCGCGTGCGGTCGGACATCGCCAGGAGCCGGCCGTGGTTTCCAATCAG
>JBDNAQ010000176.1:0-21532 GCA_039768345.1 Flavobacteriaceae bacterium | reverse complement strand
GTGATCAGAAAGTAGCATTATGCCAAGGAACCCCAGGGAAGCCATTACAAATCCGGTTTTTGCAACGATCGTTGAATCTTCAAAAGAACTAGCGCTGGAAACCTATGTGATAGGGGGTTTTGTACGGGATTTTCTGTTGAATAATAAATCTCCCAAAGACATCGATATAGTCACCGTGGGCAGTGGTATAAGCCTGGCACGAAAAGTGGCCGATAAGCTAAGCGGTAATCCAAGAGTACAGGTTTTTAAAAATTTCGGAACCGCAATGGTACACTATCAGGACTTTGAGTTAGAATTCGTAGGTGCCCGGAAAGAGAGTTATAACAAGGAGAGTCGGAAACCCATGGTTGAAGACGGGAGTTTGGAGGACGACCAGAAAAGGCGTGACTTTACCATCAACACATTGGCAATTTCGTTAAATGAGGATACATTCGGGCTATTACTCGACCCTTTTAATGGAATGATGGATCTCGAAAAAGGTATCATCCGTACTCCCCTGGATGCCGAAATTACTTATTCCGATGATCCACTCAGAATGTTGCGCGCTATCCGTTTTGCGGCTCAATTGGATTTTGTGATAGAGCCTTCGTCTTTACAGGCCATATCAACTCAAAAGGAACGGATAAAAATTGTTTCCAGAGAGCGTATTGTTGATGAACTGCATAAAATAATTCTATCTAAAAAACCATCATCTGGCTTCAAGCTCCTGCACAAGACCGGATTACTACCGTTGATCTTACCCGAGCTCAGCGCTCTGGAAGGCATTGAAGAAATCGAAGGACAACGGCATAAGGATAATTTCTGGCATACACTCGAAGTACTCGACAATATTTCCCGCCATACCGATGACCTCTGGTTGAGGTGGGCCGCGCTGTTGCACGACATAGGCAAAGCACCTACCAAAAGATTCGACAAAAAGATCGGGTGGACCTTCCATGCGCATGAATTTGTCGGTTCTAAGATGGTTTATAAACTATTCAAAAGGTTGAGGATGCCTTTGAATGAAAAGATGAAATTTGTTCAGAAAATGGTCTTGCTGAGCTCCAGACCGATTATCCTCTCCCAGGATTTTGTGACCGATACCGCCGTGCGCAGGTTGATCTTCGACGCCGGCGATCATATCGATGCTCTCATGACACTTTGCGAAGCCGACATCACCACTAAGAATCCGGCAAAGCAGAAAAAATACCTTCAGAACTTTAAGTTGGTCCGCGTAAAATTAAAGGAAGTCGAAGAACGTGATCGTATCAGAAATTTCCAACCCCCCATAAGCGGAGAAATTATCATGACTACTTTCAATATTGGGCCGTCTAAAGAGATAGGCCTTATTAAAGATGCGATAAAAGAGGCCATTTTAGACGGAGTAATCCCAAACGAATATGAGCCTGCCTATCAATACATGCTCGATCAGGGCAAAAAAATAGGACTCAAACCAGCAAATAATCAGAATTAAGAACGTATAGTTACATCGAGGAATGGAGCATGCAAAAATGAAGCGATTATATAGAAAGATGGCCAAAACTTCTCTTGTTTTGGTTTATCTCGTCATTATAGCCGGTGCTGTAGTACGGATGACCGGCAGTGGAATGGGCTGTCCTGACTGGCCCAAATGTTTTGGTTATTATATCCCGCCGACTGCAGCTTCTGAACTGGAATGGCATGCAGGAAAAGAGTATAAAAAAGGTCAGGTTATTATCCTGAACGAGACGCTCTGGGTAGCGAAGACAGATTTTAATTCAAGCGAGA
The DNA here is from genome assembly GCA_039768345.1 of Flavobacteriaceae bacterium. Classification (GTDB taxonomy): domain Bacteria; phylum Bacteroidota; class Bacteroidia; order Flavobacteriales; family Flavobacteriaceae; genus JAHEJJ01. The sequence goes on along the minus strand of JBDNAQ010000176.1, from coordinate 19,786 downwards.
GTTATGATTCCCTGAACTGGGAGCAATACACCCGGCATGATTACGCGACCTTTAACGCCTTTCATACCTGGACGGAGTTCATCAACCGCTTATTTGGGGCCCTTGCCGGACTTGCCGTACTGTTTATGGCCATAGCCTCTTTCGGTTACTGGCCCGCAAGGCGGATGATAACGGTGATGTCGTGGGTGGCAGTGTTTGCGATGGGATTTCAGGGATGGCTTGGGGCTACCGTGGTCTATTCGGTGCTGGAACCCGTCAAGATTACCCTTCATATGAGCATGGCACTGGTAATTGTGGCCTTACTGCTGTTTCTAATATTCAAATCCGGAGATAAACCAAAAATTACACCAATCCATCCTCTCATCCCGAAGCTTGTTATTCTTGCACTGCTTTTGAGTATTATCCAAATCGTGATGGGGACTCAGGTCCGCCAATTTGTGGATCAACAGATAGATCTATTAGGTGAGCATGCAAAAAACCAATGGCTGTCCGGAGCTGATCTGAGCTTCTATATTCACAGATCCTTTTCAATAGTGGTATTTTTTACCAATGTTTTCCTCGCTTATCTGATCTATAAAAAAGGCATGTGGAAGGCCAGGATAAATCTGATCATGATTATCATTCTGGCGGAGATTATGACTGGCATGGCCATGTACTATCTCGATTTTCCATTTGGCAGTCAGGCCGTTCACCTGATACTTGCCGCTGTGCTGTTCGGGCTTCAGTTCTATTTGCTGCTCGAATCGAGGGGTACAGTTAAATCTTCGTAACTTTGGGCCGTTGAAAAGCTGTTGTTGATGGTTTATAAGATCAGAATCATTCTGGACGCCCAGGAAGATATTTTCAGAGATATCGAGATCGAGGCAGATAAAAGTCTTGAGGAACTGCATAATACGATTACCCAATCTTTTGGGTTCATAGGAGATGAGATGGCTTCATTTTATACCTGTGACGAACAGTGGAATCAGCAGGAAGAAATCGCGCTTTTTGATATGGAGGAATTTGGATCGCCCGCAAGACTCATGAATGCGACCTATCTTAATGATGTTATGAACGAACAACAGCCCAAACTACTTTATATCTATGACTATATGAGCCTTTGGACCTTCTTTGTGGAGCTGGCTGATATTGTAGATAAGGAAGATGGCCATGCATATCCCAATATTCTATTCAGCTTTGGTGAACTTCCCGATTCTCCTCCTGAAAAACGATTTGAGGCAGATCCGAATTTCGAGGTCGATGACGCGTCTGAAAACTATGATGATTACAATTTCGACGAGAATTGGAATTGAGTTGCAGATCGATCATTGAATCTTTATGTTCTTGTCGATAATCTGATTCAAACTCACATCCTGGTAATTACGCTTTACAAAATCGAGGGCAAGTTCCAGGATCTCCCCCATGTTTTTACTACGCTTAAACTGCACATCGAGCGTGAGTTCATAGATCTGTTTGCCAAGGTTTTCGATATTTTCGGGAAGCGATATATCGTCTTCCTTACATATTTCAACCAGCTGTTTAATACGGTCTCCTGAACTGATAATACGTTTAGCCACTATAGATCTTTCTTCAATTTTATACTGGTCTACGGAATCGTTCTGAAGTTTATCCTGTACCAGTGAAACCATGGTATAATTCTCTTTAAAGAATTGCGGCCGGTAGACTTTGAGCTTTCCTTCAAAACTTTGCTGATCAAAATCAATCGCTCTTATCTTATATACCACATGATCAAAATCGTGCATAGGAACAATCACATAATTGTAGGAACGCATATCGCCCAATAGCCTGATCATACATCGTTCGTTGAATTTTACGAATTCCTTGGCCAATTGTGCTTTTTCAGATTCGCTACAATTGGGTAACATGTCTTTGATGAAAACGTCGCCTGGTATTCCTGCGATATGCTCCTCTATCAGTGTGTCTTTACAGACCAAAAAATTGAGATTATAGGGCGACAGCATATGTTCGAGCTCCAGGCCATAAATCCGCGAAGCATCGGTTTTTTTTACATAGAAATAGAGGAAGTTGTCGTTGAGTATATTCCTGACTTTGATCCGGAACGGCCTTGAATTCCCGAACGTACAAAAATCGACGGCATCGATATTGAGATACTGAAAGATGCGATTCCCACCATCTGAATGCAAAATAGAATAAACCATTTTCAGGCTTAGATCGATCTCTTGTCGGTCGGAATCGGAATAATATACCCTGATCCACATTGTGTCTTCACCATCGTCATCATATACGACAACTGATCCTGAAAAGCGAAGCAAATCTTCATAAAATATCGGGATCTCTATCTTCCGGTTGTATTGGTCAAGATAAACATCCAGTCGGTCACTAACAGGGTAGGCCGGCTTCTTCTTCGACATCATTGGCTCTTCTGACATAGTCTAAGGCATAAATAGTACCACTGGTTTGTAACAAATTGAGTATTTCATCGTCAAGTTACTATAAAGTACAACAATTCAATCTTTCCCATTGGAAAAAATTCTTACGGTAAGTAATCTCACCAAAAAGTTTGGGTACCTGACGGCTGTCAAGGACCTTTCTTTTACAATTGAAAAAGGAAATGTCTATGGCATCCTCGGACCTAACGGCAGTGGTAAATCGACCACTCTGGGTATGGTGTTGAATGTCGTGAATGCCACTAATGGAACTTTTAACTGGTTCGATGGGTCTTCTTCCACCCATGAGGCCTTGAAAAAGGTCGGGGCAATAATAGAAAGACCAAATTTCTATCCTTATATGACCGCGGTACAAAACCTCAGGTTAGTGTGTAAGATAAAAGAGGTTTCGGAGAGCAAGATCCAGGAAAAACTGGAACTCGTTGGCCTTTGGGGCAGACGCAATAGCACTTTCAAGACCTATTCACTTGGAATGAAACAACGCCTGGCTATCGCCTCGGCATTACTAAACGATCCGGAGATACTCATTCTGGACGAACCTACAAACGGGCTAGATCCGCAGGGTATACACCAGATCAGGGAAATCATCAAAAAAGTTGCCAGCAGGGGTACAACAATCCTTCTTGCTTCGCACCTTCTCGATGAAGTGGAAAAAGTCTGCACACATGTCGTTATACTGAGAAAAGGTAAAAAACTCTATTCGGGCAAAGTAGATGGGATGATGGCGAGCCATGGGTTTTTTGAGCTGAAGACGGCCGACCTCGATAGCCTGAGTCGTATCCTGGAAGAAGATGAAAGATTTGGAAAGACAGAACAAGCCAATGGCATTCTGACCGTCTTTCTCAATGAAGAGATGAATGCCGATGAACTGAACAAATTACTGTTCGACAAGGGTATCGTACTATCGCATTTGGTAAAGAGAAAAGAAAGCCTGGAAGAACAATTCCTAACGTTGACCAATGGTCAGCCTTCTATTTGAGGCAAATGAGAATACCACAATATGAAAAGACTACTTGAAATAGAATATATCAAACTTTGGAACAATCGGTCGAGCAAGATCCTGATCCTTTCATACTTCGTTTTGCTCACCTCCATCGCTTTGATCGCCGCCATCAAATTCGATATTGGACCTGTTAAATTTCACCTGGCTGAACAGGGGATATTCAATTTTCCCTATATATGGCACTTTAATACCTTCGTCACCGCTTTCTTTAAGCTCTTCCTGGCCATTGTCATCGTATCTATGATGGCCAATGAATACAGCAACAAAACCATCAAACAGAATTTGATCGACGGACTTTCCAAGAAGGAATTTATTCTTTCAAAGTTCCTGACGGTAATTGCATTTGCACTGATCTCAACGGTTTTTGTATTTATGGTATCGATGGTCCTCGGACTGATCTATTCGGACTTTAACGAGCTATCGATCATATTTTCCGACCTCGAATTCCTATTGGCATTCTTCATCAAATTAACAGGCTTCTTTTCTTTTTGTCTATTCCTCGGAATTTTGGTCAAAAGATCGGCATTCGCACTTGGATTCCTGATTCTCTGGCAGGTTTTTGAGGGCTTTGTCCGTGGAATGATAAGGTGGAAATTTTTCGACGGGGACACTACCGATGCCATTATGGGCTTCTTCCCGTTAAATTCGATGTGGAACCTTATAAAAGAACCATTTTCACGCCTCGGCGCGGTGCAATCTGTGGCCAATCAAATCGGTGAGGAGATCGCCCTGGATTATCATGTACAGTTTTATGAAATGCTGATCGTGCTTAGTTGGACGGCGATTTTTGTCTATCTATCCTATGCATTACTGAAAAAGAGGGATTTATAGTATCTTGTGGTGTTTGCGTGAACACTATGAGGCGAACTACACTTATTTGTATAATGTGGCTCTTTACCATGGTTATTTACGGCCAGGGTGAGACCTCTAATTGGTATTTTGGTACCCGGGCTGGAATTGAATTCAATAGCGATGGTAGCGTTACCGCATTGGAAGATGGACGGATAAGTACTTTTGAGGGCTGTGCCACAATATCGGATGAGCTCGGTGATCTCCTTTTTTATACCGACGGGATAACGGTCTACGACCGTACACATTCCATCATGCAGAACGGCCAGGCGCTCTATGGTGACATCTCCAGTACCCAATCGGCCATTATTGTCCCGGATCCTGGCAATCCTCAACGCTTTTACATATTTACGGTAGATACCAGGATTTTTGAAGATGATCCTGACTTCGGCCTGAACTACTCTGTGGTAGATATGTCACTAAACAACAATCTGGGAGCAGTCACCAATAAGAACATAAATCTCTTGGCAGACTGTTCAGAAAAGATAACAGCGGTGATCAAAGACTGTGAAGAGCAATCATTTTGGGTGCTTACCCTCGCTACAGCAGACGGCTCACCCGGATTACTAGACACATATCACGCTTTTGAAGTCAATAGTTCAGGAGTTGTCGCAACATCTGTGAAGTCGAATTTTGGCGATTTGAATTTGGAGGATCCAAGGGGATATCTGAAACTATCACCCGATGGCACAAAAGTAGCCTCTGCCAATGCTAGTTCGGGTCTCTATCTATATGATTTCGATGCCAACACCGGTCTGTTGAGCAATGAATTACCGATTGCCATAGAAGGGGCAAATTCAGTGGCCTATGGAGTTGAATTCTCCCCAAGCGGAGGGCTTCTTTATGTACATGCCTCGAATGATCAACAAGGTCAGTCTGGGCATACATCCAGCTTGTACCAATATGATCTTTCCGCTGCCGATATTGAATCCTCTGTGACCACACTTGCCAGTGGCAACGAATTCAGGGCGGCCCTGCAATTAGGAGCTAACGGCAAGATCTACCGAACCATTGCCTCGAGCTATACTGTAGGCACCTCTTATCTGGGTGTTATCCATTCGCCGGATGAAGCAGGTATGGCTGCAAATTACGAACATCAAGCCGTGAATCTGGGATCCGGAAGGGGTAACGGAGGACTTCCACCTTTTGTTCAATCCTTTTTTAATAAAACGGCAATTATTAGAAACGCAGACGGGACTACAAGCACATCATTGGAATTGTGTGAAGGTGAAAACTTTAGCTTACAAACCGATGATATCCCTGGTGCTTCTTATATCTGGGAAAAAGACGATGTTGTTCTTGCCATTGCCGGACCGGTTTTTCTGTCCAGCAATTCGATGATTGATGATTCTGGCCGCTATGTTGTGACTATTACCACCCCAGACCCGAAAGAATGTCCGATCGTTGGAGAGGCTTTTATCAAAGTCAACCCTTTACCTGTAGCGACAGATTTATTTTTAGTTCAATGCGATGTGGATCCGGGTGCGAGTGAGGATGGCCTCAGTATATTTAATCTCGAGGCGGGTATTGCAGATCAGACACTGGAGTACGAGTTTTATGAAAGCATTACAGACCGTGATAATGAGATTGCAATTAACCAGCCGGAGGCTTATTCCAATATCACTCCTTTTAATCAAACACTGTACTATCGTGTCCGCAATGAATTTGATTGCTATAACTACGGACAAATGGAATTGGAAGTGCTCTCCAATCCTTTTGCAGCCCAGAGTGATTTTACCCTTTACAGTTGTGATAAGGATGCCTCCGATGATCAATTGGTTGCTGTGTTTGATCTTGGGACCTACGCCCTTGAAGAATATCCCGATCTGGAGGTTAGTTTTCATAATAATCCGACCGATGTAGCTCTAAAAAACAGTCCTTTACCTGGCCAATTTGAGACTGTGACTACCACCGTTTATGCCAGACTTGAGCTAGACAACGAATGTCTGGGCGTGGAAAAGATCGATCTTCAGGTACTTCAAAGTCCGGATTTCAATCTGAAGAAAGAATTACTGTTATGTACCGACAACCCTGAACTTGTGATAAACGGACCCGAAGGAATGGACTTTTATCGTTGGGAGCTGCTCAACGGAGGGAATACGACCGTACTCTCGGAAGTCCGCACGCTCACAGTGCGGCAATTAGGCCAATACAGACTTACCGCGGGGTTCAACTATGATTTTTCGGGTATTTCGATCGAATGTGAAAAAACAGAAAGTTTTCAAGTACTGCCTTCGAACAAAGCTAACTTTGAGGAGATCCTGATCGATGATTTCAGAGAGGAAAACAGTATTCAGATACAGGTAAGCGGAGACGGTGATTATGAGTATTCCCTTGATGGAGAATCGTATCAGTCTGATGAATCTTTTGTCAATGTGGCCCCCGGGTTCTATACGGTTCATGTAAGGGACCGGAATGGTTGTGGGATTAATACTCGCGAAATTTCCGTACTCGGATATCCCAAGTTCTTTACCCCAAACGGCGATGGAATCAACGACATTTGGCGTATTACTGGTGCCGATGAACAGTTTCAGTCGGATGCCCTTATTACCATCTTTGACCGCTTCGGGAAATTGCTGGCTCAGATAAGCCCGCTCGATGAAGGATGGAATGGCCACTATAATGCCAGCCCCCTTCCGGCTTCGGATTATTGGTTCAGGGTGCAGCTCAGTGATGGTAGGGAACTAACAGGTCATTTTGCCTTAAAGAGATAATGGAATAGAAATTTTTGCATATTTTTAAAAATTCCAGTCGTCGAGATATGAAGAGGAATCTGTTGATAGTATTGGTCTTGCTTTTGGGCTCCATTGCTCTCGGCCAAACCTGTCCTAATCCTGTTTTGATAAGCCCTTTTGATACGCAAACAAATGTTCCGGTAGATACAAGTATAAGCTGGAATTCAGTGGTTGGCGTTTCCGGTTATAAAATTTCAATTGGTACTACTCCGGGGGGTGGGGAAATTATCAATGAACTGAATATTGGGAGTGCCACCTCATTTACACCGCCCAATGGTCTGCCGGAGCTAACCCAGATTTTTGTGACCGTTTCACTTTTCATTTTCGATACGATACTGGGAGAAATAACACTGCCCTGTAATTCGGAATCATTTGTCACGGAGGATGTCGTAACACCCCCACCCTGTACTGCAATGATCAGCCCGTTGAACGGTGAGACTGATGTAAATTTTGCGACCAATATCAACTGGAGTTCTTCTCCGACGGCTTCGGGATATCTTCTTACGCTGGGCACTGCACCCGGTCTGGGAGACATTTTAAACAATCAGGATTTAGGAAATCAACTCTTTTACAATCCACTGGTCGACTTTCCTACATTAACGACCATTTATGTGCAGGTCACACCATATAATGAAAATGGAAGTCTGGCGCCATGTCCTGAAGAGAGTTTTACTACTGGAGATATTGTTACCATCCCAGGCTGTACCTCGCTCATTAGTCCTTTGAATGGCGCCACCAATGTCCCACTATCCCCTTTCCTGGAATGGACCTCTGTTCCGGGAGCGACAGGTTACCGTGTGATCCTTGGATCCACACCTTTTACAGCCGATGTGCTGGATAATGTAGTCTTTTCGACAAATTCTACTTCTGTTAACAATTTTGAGCCCAACAAAACCTATTTTATCACTATCATTCCACTTAACGCTGCAGGAGAAGCCTTTGGGTGTACGCAGGAATCCTTTTCCACAATCCTGGGATGTGGTCCATTCTTTGATATTTCAACCGGCGAACTGATTACACTCAATCCGCCTATTGATTTTCCTGAACTCATTTCTTTTTGCGATAATCAATTACCCTTTGCCACCTCAGCGACCGATGTAGCAGACGGATACCGCTGGTTTCGTATCGACCAGGCAGGAAACGAAATACTCATATCAGATACGGCGGAAGTGGTGCTGGAGGAAACTGGAGACTACCGATATGAAGCCTACAATATTGTAGAGCAATCGGGCATTTCCATCGAATGTCCCTCTGAACAGTTGTTTAGTTTGATCATTTCCGCCCCTGCGACCATAACCGAGGTAAGATTGTCTGAGATAACCTCCGGTACGAGGATCAATGTAGCCGTAGAAGGTCCGGGGGATTACGAATATGCCCTTGACAATATCGACGGACCGTATCAAGACAGCAATGTATTTGAGACCAGCGCAGAATTTCTATATACGATCTTTGTCCGTGACAAAAACGGTTGTGGGATAAGTGAGGAAACCGTGGAGCAGGATCTTACCTTGCAGGGATTTCCCAAATTTTTTACCCCAAACGGTGACGGAATAAATGATTTCTGGCAATTTATTACACCGGAGGCACTCACCCAAAATCCGTTAGAGGTCATTTTTATTTTTGATCGATATGGGAAGCTTCTTGTTCAGATCGATCCATTTTCACAAGGTTGGGATGGTAGTTTTAACGGAGGTCCTCTGCCCTCTTCAGATTATTGGTTCCGTGCTCATCTTATCAATGAAAGCGTGGTGAACGGTCATTTTACACTCAAGCGATAAAATACGCTCCCCGATTGTGATTCGGGTATGTAGTAAGCACCAGCTTTTGTAACTTTAAGCCATGAAATTTAAAGTAGTTTCGGACTTCAAACCTACCGGGGATCAGCCGGAGGCAATTACCGCCTTATCGGAAGGCATTCATGATGGCGAACGATATCAGACATTGCTCGGTGTTACGGGTTCTGGAAAGACATTTACCGTTGCGAATGTCATCGAAGAAGTACAAAGGCCCACTTTAGTTCTCGCACATAACAAGACGCTTGCTGCCCAGCTATACTCGGAATTCAAGATCTTTTTTCCTGATAATGCTGTGGAATATTTTGTGTCCTACTATGATTATTACCAGCCGGAGGCTTATATACCCACCAGCGGTCTGTATATTGAGAAAGACCTTTCGATAAACGAGGATATTGAAAAGTTGCGGCTGAGCACTACCTCCTCACTCCTATCAGGCCGACGTGATGTACTGGTCGTCGCCTCTGTTTCATGTCTTTATGGTATCGGGAATCCCAATGAATTTCAAAAAAACGTGATTCCCATTCATAAAGACCAGGTGATCTCCCGTACCAAATTGATGCACCAACTTGTCCAAAGCCTGTATTCGAGAACAACGGCCGATTTCAGAAACGGGAATTTCAGAGTAAAAGGGGATGTTCTTGACGTCTTCCCAGGCTATGCCGACCATGCGTATCGAATTCATTTTTTTGGGGACGAGATCGAAGAGATCGAGTCTTTTGATCCTTATAAGAACAAGGTGCTGGAGACTTACGAGAACCTGAATATCTACCCCGCTAATATCTTTGTCACCTCCCCTGATATTCTTCAAAATGCAATACATCAGATACAGGATGACCTGGTAAAGCAGGTGAACTATTTTAAGGAAGTCGGGAAACCACTGGAGGCAAAGCGACTTGAAGAACGGACCAACTTTGATCTGGAGATGATACGAGAACTTGGTTATTGTTCGGGAATTGAAAATTATTCGCGCTATCTGGATGGGCGTGAGCCGGGTACCCGGCCCTTTTGTCTCCTTGATTACTTTCCCGAGGATTATCTGATGGTGGTTGATGAAAGTCATGTAACCATACCTCAGGTACATGCCATGTACGGTGGAGATCGTTCCAGGAAAGAGAACCTGGTGGAATATGGTTTCAGGCTTCCCGCTGCTATGGACAACAGGCCACTGAAATTCGAGGAGTTCGAGGCTATGCAGAATCATGTGATCTTTGTAAGTGCCACACCAGCTGACTACGAACTGCAATTGAGTCAGGGTGTCTATGTAGAGCAGGTGATCCGCCCTACGGGCTTGCTGGATCCCATAATCGAAGTACGGCCCAGTACCAATCAGATCGATGATCTGGTAGAGGAGATACAGCAGAGAGTGGATTTAGATGAACGAACTTTAGTCACCACACTCACAAAGAGAATGGCCGAGGAATTGACCAAATACCTGACCAGGATAGGGGTACGATGCCGGTATATTCACAGTGATGTGGACACCCTGGAACGGGTGGAGATCATGCAGGATTTAAGAAAGGGAATATTTGATGTACTTATTGGTGTAAACCTGTTAAGAGAAGGATTGGATTTGCCTGAAGTATCGCTGGTAGCGATCCTTGATGCCGACAAAGAAGGGTTTTTACGCAGCAACCGTTCCCTGACACAGACGGTGGGAAGAGCCGCCCGTCATTTAAACGGCAAGGCCATAATGTATGCGGATAAGATCACCGATAGTATGCAGAAGACCATCGATGGCACTGATTATCGTCGTGAAAAACAGCTCAAATACAATGAGGCCAACAACATTATCCCTACTGCATTAAATAAGAGCCTGGACAGTGCCCTGGCAAAGAATTCGGTGTCTACTTTTCATTTTGAAAAGGAAGAATTACGAGCTGCGGAACCGGATCCTGCTTACCTGACCATCGAACAACGGGAAAAGCTCATCAGGGACAAACGCAAGGCGATGGAAAAGGCGGCCAAAGAACTCGATTTTATGCAGGCGGCAAAGCTAAGGGACGAGATTAAAGTACTGCAGAATCAGGAATAAAAAAGCGCCCCGGGTATCCGGGGCGCTCCCTAACTAACCAACTAAACAAACCAACCATTATGAAGTCCCGTTAGGCGGGCACTGCATAAAATTGTAATATCTTACTTCCCTATCGCAATTGTGCGCTTAGGTTTGGGCAATGCTTCTTCTCGTTTCGGCAATCTGAATTTCAAAATACCGTCTAGGTATGTGGCCTCGATCTTATCTTCATCCACTGTTTCAGGAAGCGTAAATGATCTTGTAAACGAACGGTATGAAAATTCCTTTCTGGTATACTGTTCTTTAATAGTTTCTTCTTCAGATCTATCTTCCATTGAAATAGTCATAACACTATCGTCGATCTCTACATTGAAATCTTCTTTCTTCTGACCCGGAATCGCCAATTCGAGTTCAAAATCAGTCTCATTTTCTTTTATGTTGACAGCAGGCAACGTATTTTCAAATCGCTCCATACCACCAAACCAATCGGGTTTAAAAAATTCGTCCATCAGGCTTGGAAACATCAGATTATTTCTTTTTACTATAGTCATGATAATTATATTTTGTTACGCTTAAATTCTTCTATGAGCTAAGAGACAAATGATGTACCAATATATGTTTACTGCCTTTTTGGCTTGTTATCGTTCAACATTGCTGCCATTATGGCGTATTTAAGTAGAATAAAGGGCGATTTTAGACAGGGATTAGTAATAATTGAGAAAGTATAGCCACTAAGCAAGTCGCATTAAATCTAGTTATAATGGGCTTTAAAAATGTTGATCAGAACATCTGGCGGAACAATTTTGTTGGGATAGCGATGCATAACTGATAAAACCTGTTCGATCGCTGCTGGTGGCAGTCCCATACCCAACCCGATATTATGAAGATTCGTTACTTCTGAACTATGTTGTTCATCGACGTTCATCAGTAATACGAGCCGGTGAAACTGAAGTATACGTTCGGCCTGAGTCTTGGGCATGATTTTCTTTACCTCGGTTTCAAAAAGCGACTCAAAGGTTTCCTTATCGATCCCCAATTGCTCGGAAACACTGAGAAGAAAATAATATTCTGAATCGGAAATCACGGAATCTGCCCTCGCAAAAGCGATCATTTCGGACAAAATACTCAGTTTTTCTTCGAAAGAGCTCATTAGGAAAGAGTTAGGGCCCGAAGACCATTCTAATAATAACTATGTATAAATGCAATTCGTATACAGAATCGATAAACGTAATCGAAAGCCGTTTTAAGTACCAGATCGTAAAATGAAGCTAATTTAGACCAGGACTTCTTTTACTTTATCCGCAGCTTCCTGAAATTGAACTGCAGAATGAACTGCCAGTCCCGAATTATCGATGATCTCTTTGGCTAATTCAGCATTGGTGCCTTGCAAGCGAACAATGATTGGCACTTTGATAGAATCGCCCATATTTTTGTAGGCATCCACCACCCCTTGTGCCACTCGGTCACAACGGACTATTCCTCCAAAAATATTGATCAAAATAGCTTTTACCGCCTTATCCTTTAGAATGATGCTAAAGGCCTCTTCGACCCTTTTGGCATCAGCAGTGCCGCCAACATCCAGAAAATTTGCAGGTTCGCCGCCAGCCATTTTGATGAGATCCATCGTAGCCATGGCCAGGCCGGCCCCGTTGACCATACAACCTACATTTCCATCCAGATCAACATAATTGAGACCAACTGAACGAGCCTCAACTTCAATAGGGCTTTCCTCTCTCAGATCTCGCATTTCAGCATACTGTTTCCTTCGATACAAGGCATTATCATCAATGGTGACTTTGGCGTCTACTGCCATGATCAGGTCGTCGGAGGTTTTAAGTACCGGATTAATTTCAAACAGGCTTGCATCGCTCTCCACATAGGCCTTATATAGAGATGTCACAAAACGCACCATCTCCTTAAAAGAAGTTCCGGAAAGTCCAAAGTCAAAAGCGATCTTCCTTGCTTGAAAAGGCAATAATCCAACGGCCGGATCGATTTCCTCTGTAAAAATCAAATGCGGGGTTTTTTCGGCGACTTCTTCGATATCCATGCCTCCTTCGGTGGAGTACATGATCATATTTCTACCACTTGCCCGATTGAGCAATACGGACATATAATATTCCTCATGATCACTGTCGCCAGGATAATAAACATCTTCAGCTACCAGCACCTGATGTACTTTCTTCCCTTCTGCCGATGTTTGTGGTGTAATGAGTTGCATCCCGATGATGCTGCCAGAAATATCTTCGACTTCACTGAGGCTCTTGGCCAGTTTCACACCCCCACCTTTACCGCGACCACCCGCGTGTACCTGAGCTTTGATTACATGCCAGCCTGTACCTGTTTCAGCCGTGAGTCTTTTTGCGGCGTAAACCGCCTCTTGTGGATTGTGTGCCACCATGCCCTTCTGGATGCGTACACCGAAACTTGCCAATATTTCCTTACCCTGGTATTCGTGAAGATTCATATAGAGGTTTTGAAGATTCGTCAGCAAAAATAGGAAACACGCTTGATTTTCACTAATCAAGCAGGAAAAACAACTAACTATTCATCGGGACACCTTTAATAGCAGTAAGCCCAGACCCTGTCTGTCATTCTTTTAAATTAAAGTCCTTAAAGTCGAGAGGATCAAAGTTTTTAAAATGACCGTTCATATCGATCAATTCCTTCGTCTTGTTCACTTCTTTTAATACCTGGATAGTAGCGAGCAAGTGCGATTTGATAAAACTCAAACGCTCGCTTTCCTTTGCGATTTGCAATAATTGGTATTCCTGGTCATAGGAAAGTCCCATTTTATGTGCCAGAACAAAACTGTTGAATTTTTCGACCGGTATGGGGGTGAAAGGTACGTCCATCATCCGGTAGAGCTCCTCGATCTTAATCAGTACTTCCTCCTTATCCTTTTTGTCTCCGTCGTTAATATTATCCAGGAATTGAATTACACCGCCGGCATACTGCTTGCCTTCCATTTCATTATCGAAAGTAAGTACCTTAAATACCTGTCTGGCGACACAGATCACATCCATTGCGCCACTTTCGTATGTATTTACCACCTCGACCAGCTGTACCTCGGTCCCATAGGCAATACTATCATGAATATATACCGGGATACCAAAAGTGATCGCGTTAGAGCGGCAATCTTTTATCAGTTGTTTATAGCGATCTTCAAAAATATGGAGTGGCACCTGCTCCCCTGGAAAGAAAACTGATTGTAACGGAAAAAGAGGTAGCTTCATTTGTAAATTTTGTCTAAAAATACAAACCCGGTCAGAGAGTCCCAAAAGAAGTTATTAACTCAAATTGTGTTATATTTATAACTATTTGTTGTATTATTTTATAAATAAATCGAATTCTTGCTTTGTAGGCCGACTTAGGCTAGTTTTGTTCAAAACAAAATGTGATGATCAACACGAAGGATTTACTGGAGATCACCGAGAAATACGGGGCGCCGGTCTATGTTTATGAGGCTGACAGGATTATAGCTCAGTTTCAAAGACTGAACGAAGCATTTGGCGGTGTTAAACATCTTAAGCTCAATTATGCTGCAAAGGCCCTTTCAAACATCAGTATTTTAAAACTCATGAACTCACTAGGAAGTGGTTTGGACACAGTTTCTATACAGGAGGTAAAACTGGGATTACTGGCAGGGTTTAAACCGGAAGACATAATTTTTACACCTAATGGGGTATCCTTGGAAGAGATTGAAGAGGCCGCCCTGCTGGGGGTTCAGATCAATATTGACAATCTTTCCATACTCGAGCAGTTTGGAAGCAGACATCCGGATATTCCGGTTTGTATCCGTATTAATCCTCATGTAATGGCTGGCGGAAATACCAATATTTCAGTGGGCCATATCGATTCTAAATTCGGTATCAGTATTCACCAGATACCACATATTCTGCGAATAGTAGAGCTTACGAAAATGCAGATCAACGGGATCCACATGCATACCGGCAGTGATATTCTCGATATTGAAGTATTCCTATACGCTTCGGAGATTCTGTTTGATACCGCGCGCCATTTTAAGGAATTGGAGTTTATCGATTTCGGAAGCGGATTCAAAGTCCCCTACCGCAAAGGCGATATTGAAACCAATATTGAAGAGTTGGGGCAAAAACTGAGTTCCCGTTTTAACGAATTCTGCAAAGATTATGGCAAAGCCTTAACCCTTGCTTTCGAACCCGGGAAGTTCCTGGTTAGTGAGGCCGGCTTGTTTCTTGCAAAAGTAAATGTGGTTAAACAGACTACCTCTACGGTATTTGCAGGTATTGACAGCGGCTTTAATCATCTTGTCCGCCCTATGCTCTATGGATCCAACCATGAAATCCTAAATATCTCGAATCCTGCAGGAAGGGAGCGATACTATTCGGTGGTAGGCTATATATGTGAAACAGATACTTTTGGCAACAATCGTCGTATCGCGCAAATATCGGAGGGAGACATCATTTGCTTTAAAAATGCCGGGGCCTATTGTTTCACCATGGCCAGTAATTACAATTCCAGGTACAGGCCAGCAGAAGTGCTGTGGTACCAGGGGCAACCACATCTTATTCGGGAAAGGGAGACTTTCGATGATCTTATCGTAAACCAGGTTGATGTTAAGAACCTCTTCGACAATCTCAAGTCTGTTCCTACTTTGAAATAAAGCCGCCAAAATTTCGTTAGTTTTGGTATAGTTATTGGACTAATACCTCAAAAATATTACTGATGAAAATCTTTACCCCAAAGCTTTATAACAAGATTTTAATTCTTGCCCTTTTCCTTTCGGTCAGCGGATTGCAGGCACAGGAGGTCAATTGGATGAGCTGGCAGGAAGCCATTGCACAGTCGCAAGTCGATGATAATCCAAAAAAAGTCTTTATAGATGTCTATACCGATTGGTGTGGCTGGTGCAAGAAAATGGACAAAGACACCTTCCAAAATCCTGAGGTTGCCCGATATATGAGCGACAATTTTTATATGGTAAAGCTCGATGGTGAAGGCAAAGAACCTATAGAGTTCAGGGGCACCACATATAAATATGTTCCATCCGGACGCAGAGGATACCATGAACTAGCCGCAGCACTTTTAAAGGGTCGATTGAGTTATCCCACGGTAGTATTCATGGATGAAGATCTCAATGTGCTTTCACCTGTACCAGGTTACCAGAAACCTGAACCTTTCCTTAATATCGCCCGCTACTTTGGTGACAATATCTATAAGGAACAAGACTGGAAAACTTATAGCGCACAGGGAAAGTAAATATCTCCCGACAGTCTGTGAAACATCAGTAAATATGAAAACCTTATCGGCTATAATTCGGTGACTCCTTGGTGATCGTTACATCATGTGGGTGTCCTTCATTAATGCCGCTAGCCGTAACCTGGATAAAACGACCCTTGCTCTGAAGTAACTGGATGGATTCAGCCCCGCAATAGCCCATTCCGGCTCTTAATCCGCCAATAAACTGGTGAATACTTTCAAACAATTCTCCTTTATAGGGAACTCTGCCAACGATACCTTCGGGTACAAGTTTCTTGATATCGTCTTCGACATCCTGAAAATAGCGATCCTTGCTTCCCTCTCTCATAGCCTCCACAGAACCCATACCCCGATAGGACTTAAATTTTCGTCCTTCATATATAATAGTTTCGCCTGGAGATTCTTTAGTGCCAGCCAATAGGGATCCAAGCATTACGCTGTCGGCCCCGGCGGCTATCGCTTTTGGAATGTCACCGGTATAACGGATCCCTCCATCGGCAATTACAGGAACACCGCTATCCTTGATTGCAGAAGCCACCTCCAGTACTGCTGAGAACTGGGGAAATCCAACACCAGCAACAACGCGAGTGGTACAGATCGATCCAGGACCGATCCCAACTTTTACGGCGTCTGCCCCAGCTTCAACAAGGTACTTTGCTGCTTCTGCCGTCGCAATATTGCCTACCACCACTTCCAGCTTGGGAAATTTCTTTTTTACCATTTTCAATATTTCCACCACACCTTTGGTATGTCCATGGGCAGTGTCAATCACAATGGCATCGACACCGGCACGTACAAGAGCAGCAGCCCGATCAAGTACATCGGACGTGACTCCAACTGCAGCGGCAACCCGAAGCCTGCCAAACTGGTCTTTGTTAGCTATTGGTTTCTGGTTCAGTTTAGTGATATCGCGAAAGGTAATCAGCCCAACGAGTTTGTTTTCGCCATTAACCACCGGTAGTTTTTCGATCTTTTTTTCCTGTAGAATATCTTCAGCTTCGGAAAGTGAAGTGCCTTCTGCTACAGTTACAAGATCGGTAGAGGTCATTACCTCAGAAATTGGTCTTTGATTATTCTTCTCAAATCTCAGATCACGATTCGTAACTATTCCTATTAGTTTGCTTTCGTTATCCACGATGGGAATTCCTCCGATGCTGTGCTCTTTCATACTGGCCTTGGCATCGCGCACCAATGCATCGAGCGGTAAGGTAACAGGATCCATGATCATTCCACTCTCCGCTCTTTTTACCCGCCTTACCTTCACAGCCTGTTGTTCAATGCTCATATTCTTATGCAACACCCCGATACCGCCTTCCCTGGCCATGGCAATGGCCATTTTGGATTCGGTAACCGTGTCCATGGCAGCAGAAATAATCGGGACATTCAAACTTATGTTTCTTGTAAACCGACTTTGAATGTTTACATCCCTTGGGAGTATTTCGGAATAAGCTGGGACCAGGAGTACGTCGTCGTAAGTAAGACCTTTTCCGAGGATTTTTGTAGAATGAGCTTCCATGGCAATTAAAGATTAATTGCGTGCAAATATACTACATTAATAGGAATAGTGAACAGATGGTTCAGTTGTGTGCAGATGTCTGTTTAACAGCCAATTGATAGAGTACCAAAGCAGCCGACACAGTATAGGTCAAGGTCATCAGAATACCTGAAAAAAGTACGATATATTTCATCCATAGAATTCCTGTCCACATGAAATAAATACCACCGAAGGTAAGCAACACAGACAGGAACGGTTCTATGGTAAGAAAAAGTTTCCAGGCTTTCGGTAATCGTGCAATCCAAACCAGGCCACCTAAAAGGAAAAAAATAAAAGACATAGAAAGAATATGCGTATGTACAATGCTCAGCATCTCGCGCGCACTCTTCTTGAACTTCATAATCGAAGCATTGGTATCATCCTCATTTCCAAGATAATTCTCTTCTATACCGCTTGGGGCGGCTGTACTCGTCTGATTAACAAAGGCCAGACCCGTAAAAAACCCTATTGATAGTACCAGAACAAAAGTGGCAACGAACCATTTTATCTCCGTGGGCAGATTTTGAAGAAGGCCGTTGTATTTCATTACAACACCTTATTTTCTTGAAGGAGGCCGATAGTTTGAAGTAAATTATCCATCGAATTAGTCATTGAACGCACAGATATGGTTGCTCCTGCAATCCCGTCGATATTGGTTTCATGACTCACTCTATCATTTCCGTTTTTACCCAGGAATTGTCGTAGCCAGCGTTTGCTGCCGATTTCCCCACCATATTCTTCTCGGTAGATAAGGACCTTAGAATGCACGATCTCAAGATCCGCGTTAAAAATCACCAGATAGTCGAATTCAGCTGTTTTACTTGGAGCCCTATCTACAAAAGCATATCCGAGTAGAGTACCGCCATCTTCGATTCTGAAGAGCTTGTTTTGCACAATTTTTACAGGTAATTGGAGATTTAAAGTCTCGGGTACTGAAACGGCTAAAAGATTAAATTCCTCAATCTCAAATGTTTTGCTAACCTCTTTATGGACCTTTTTTTGAATAGTGGCGGGTAATCCAAATCCGGCTAGGAGAAAGGAAAGGCAGAATACCAAAACGATAACACCGCTGTAATGCCGCATAAAACAAATTTATTAATTTAGATTTAATCTTAATAAAGAATTCAACATTAAATTTGTTAAACCATCTCATTTGGTTTTATTGATTAGAACCAGACGCCAATACCAAAATTTAATCGATCCGGGACATCACTCCCATCCAGGCCATTGCCTCGAAACTGATAGTCGCCTTTAACCACTACACCTGAGGCGATGTGGTAAGACACACCAGTCGTAACATCGTTTCTATCATATGCGAGGTTCTGTGGAAGCGAACCAACTGTACCTGCATGTGTATCGTATTGTTCGTATCTGGCAAAAACGAAGAGCCTTTGTTCCTTCCCGGGTTGCAGCAAGTTGAATGCCCCTTCGACATACCATCCCTGTAATCTACTTCCCAAATCCTGGCCTGTAAGATTGTTATAAGCTTCTGTATCCGATAAGGAAGCATTGATAAACTGTCCTCTTGCGGTAAACCTCTGATAAGCATATCGGGCATCGAGTCCTATCATTGCGATCCCAATATCGGCTCCTTCGAGTCCATCGGTGTCTTCATCAGGCTGGGACCTGCCAAAATATCCTGCCAATCCCAATCGGAGTCCAGGAATGCCGTAGTAGTCGAATTTAGTGGAAAATGTCGGTGTATTAATGGTGGATTTAATACCCTTCTGACGACCACCACGAAGACCAGTGGAACCATTAAACCGTCCCAGAACTTCGCCGTTATCATCGAGTTCAGTTGATTTAAAACCATTGAAAACATATGCCTGATAGCCCAGCGAAATCGAATTGAATCTGCCAAAAACTCCTATTCCTATCTCTCTCCATGTAGTCGGAACAATTACATTGTCCACTCCCGGGCGTTCTGATCCATTAAAGGTGGTGGGTTCGTGAAATTCGTTGATAATTCCCATCGGAATCAGCATTAAACCTCCTCTGAGGTTTACATTGGGAGCTACATTATAATTGACAAATGCCTGCTCTACAAAAACCTCTTCTACGTGTTCTACCTCAATTTCTGTAATGAATTGAGTCTTTTCATTAAAACGATAGCCAAATAGCAAAACCAGGCGTTGGACATCGAGTTCGCCATTGGAGTCTTCCGGCTGATTGTACAATATTTCACCATAGGCACCAACCGTTACTGCGG
>JBDNAQ010000175.1:0-7112 GCA_039768345.1 Flavobacteriaceae bacterium | reverse complement strand
GTTTTTTCAGGCTGCAAAGATATGGTATTCCGATTGAAATAGGAACCCAAAGAATGGGTTTTTTGTATAAAAAAAGCGCCTTAAGTCAGGCGCTTTTTGATCTTGATCAGACTGTGATTAAGGGTTATATGTCCAGGAAACATAGAATATGGATCCCACGGCTCCGGTACCAATTGCTGAGAAATACTCGTTTCCTAAAATATTAGATCCGCCTGCCTTGACGATCGATTTCCAATTAGGAAGTGCGTAGTTGACCTGCGCATCCAGCACCGTATAGGCATCGATAAAGCCGTCACCAAAGGTAGCCTGCCAGAAGTAGCTGTCGCTCCAGCGGTAGTTAACCTGGAAACCAAAGTTTTCAAACAACGCGGTATTTCCAAAAGATGCCTTAACCTTGTGATTCGGTGTATTAAAATTGGTCCTGAAATCCGGAAATGCGGCCTGGTTGAAATCCAGATCTGCATAAGTATAACTGGCTCCGATATTGAAATTCCCAAATATCTTGGCATCAACCCCGGCCACAATACCATAGGATTCGATATCTGCTGAAGAATTAGTATAAGTTTGGTAGGGGAAGAAATCTCCGTTCTGTAATGCCAGCAGAGATGCTGCATTGTCTCCGGCCTCACCATAGAAAGGAACCAGTACTGTGGTATTGGAGATGAAGTTCTTGTATTTATTGTAATACCCGCTGATATCGATCGCGACCCGACCAAATTGTGCCCTGTATCCGGCCTCGAATGCCGTAATTTCTTCGGGTTGCACTAAAGGAGTGTTTACTGCCTGTGGATTCCCTTCGTTCACCGAATTAAGGGAAAAAGCATTTTCATAAGCAGCCCTGCCCACGATGGTCACTTCATCAGTACCAATAATGGTCTGGCCTGAAGCGCTTACCGGGAAAACACGCACATCCCTATCAAGATTTGAAGGAGCGGAGCCTACCAATATAGCGCGGCCTGCATTTAGCCCTATAAATAGATCCTGGGTTGTAGGATTACGGAAACCTTGTTGCGCTGAGAACCTCACATTTTGATTACGAAGTGCTCCAAACTCGTAAAGAATTGATCCCCGGGGTGAAACGAATCCATCGAAAAACTCATTCTTATCATATCGTAATGAGCCTGTGAATTTAAAATGATCGTCCAGGAATTTCTTCTGTATTTGCATATACGCTCCATATTCATTGTAGGAAATCGGGCCATCAACATCGGTAAAAATGGTTCCGCTCGAATTCAGTTCATATTCCCGGAAAGAACCACCTACCTGCAAGTCAAAAATATCGCTCATAAGATGGCTGAAGTTATAATTGGCGTCTACATGACGAAACTTGGTTTCGTCTATAAACCTGGAACCGGTGGTGAGGTCTCCATCTGCGGTAACCTCGTTAAATGCCTGGTTGAACTCAGGTGAACCTGGTATGAACCTGCCCGTATCTGCCGCTATTCTGGCTGCCGCATGAGCCTGGTCTTCTGGTAGCATCATACCGGTACCAATCCCCAGTCGTGCTCCGATATAAGTTTCAGCGTAATCGGTAAACCATTGAATGTCGTCTTTCCAGCGTCGGTTAACATTGATAGCGGTAAACCTGGTGTCATAGGAATCACCAGCATCTTCAGAAACGATATAGCCGCGAACGAAGAAATTATTATTTCTTACTTCTATCTTGTGTTGTTGCAAAGAAAAATTCTTGACAGAATATCGGTTTGCTCCCTGATAAATGGTGTTTCCGGTTCCGATACGTCCGTTGTAAATGATTTCGAAATCGTTGGCCCATGGCCTGTAGTGAACGGAAAAGTCTGTTTTAAGGCTTTCTGCATCGTAGTCTACAAGGTTTCCTTCGGCATAGCCCGTTCTGGAAACAAGAGCAGAGCCCAATGTGCCCGATGGTAGACCGGAAGCTGCATCAAAATTGAGCAAGGTGTTCACTTCATCGCCATAAATGTTGAGACCGTCATAGGCCGGATCTTCTCTGGTTCTTCCCGGATTGAGAAGATCTTGATCGTCATTGGCATGCCAGTCTTCCCCTTTTAAGAACGATACATTGGCCTTTACGGCAAACTTATCGCTAAAAGCATGGGAGATTCTTAGTCCGACATCGTAGTACTCATTATCACCACTTACTTCCTGGGATGTTAACCCCACTTTAGCATAAGCGCTGATACCCTGAAAATCAAAAGGATTTTTGCTTCGCATAAAAAGGATTCCATTAAAAGCACCTGCTCCATAGAGAGCCGAGGATGCACCAGGTAATATCTCTACGCTTTGTACTTCTAATTCCGACATCCCTACCAGATTACCCAGTACAAAATTTAGTCCGGGAGCGGAGTTATCCATACCATCGACCAGCTGAAGAAACCTATTATTGGCAAAGGTTGCAAAACCTCTTGTATTTATAGATTGAAACGTTAAACTGTTGGTGTTTAGATCTACACCTTTAAGATTTTGTAAGCCGCCGTAAAAAGATTCGGCCGAGGTACTCTTTATTTCCCGAAGTCCAAATCTCTCAACAGAAACAGGGGATTCAAAGATACGTTCAGGTGTCCTTGAGGCACCGATTACCACTTCATCGAGATTGGTTGCGGTATAATCGAGTTGGATCACCAGATCGTCGCTCAAAGAGGTTACCTCAACATTACGGGTGCTATAGCCCGTATAGGAAACAATTAAGTTGAAGGGTGGTTCTTCAGATACATTTAAAACGTACTTGCCATCGAAATCCGTGACCGTTCCTGTGGTTGTGCCTTCCACTAAAATAGTAGCACCGATAAGTGGTTCACCGGTTTCTGCATCTACCACTCTTCCACTTAATGTAGTTTGGGAATAGGCCATGATACCAAAAAGGAGCATGGCACATAGAATGCGTGTTCTCATTACAGTTTGAGTTAAATTAGTTTAACAGACAATATACAGATTTTTTTAGTTTGAATTTGAAAAATCACAGAAATGATACCTGCATAATAATAATGGCATAATTAACAGGCAGGATCACTGCGAAATCCTTAGAAAACAATAAAGGCGGATAATTTCTTATCCGCCTTGGTTTTCCTGTTTGAAGTATATTATTCTACTGTGACCGATTTAGCCAGGTTTCTGGGCTGATCCACATTACAATTGCGCATAACCGCTATATGATAGGAAAGAAGTTGTAGTGGAATGGTAGTCAATAGAGGAGACAGACTTTCTATGGTATCCGGGACTTCCACAACATGATCGGCGAGTTCTCTAACCTGTTGATCACCTTCGGTGACTACAGCGATGATCCGTCCATTTCTCGATTTAATTTCCTGGATATTGCTCACCACTTTTTCATAGTGCCCGTTATTTGTTGCGATCACAATGACAGGCATTTGTTCATCGATTAGTGCAATTGGGCCATGCTTCATTTCGGCCGCTGGATATCCTTCTGCATGGATATAACTGATCTCTTTTAGTTTAAGCGCACCCTCCAGGGCAACAGGAAAATTGTATCCCCGTCCCAGGTAAAGGCAGTTATCTGAGTCTTTATAAGCATCTGCTATAATTTCAATCAACGGATTAGACTCTAATGCCAGTTCTACCTTGGCTGGTATATTTTCCATTTCAGTCAGCAATTCATGGAATTTCGAGTCAGACAATTCACCCTTCTGCTTGGCCAACTTCAGTGCGAGCAATGTTAATACTGTGATCTGAGTCGTAAATGCCTTGGTCGATGCTACACCGATTTCCGGACCTGCATGGGTATAGGCTCCGGCATGAGCTTCCCGCGCAATTGTGGAACCTACCACATTGCATACACCAAAAACAAATGCATCGCGCTCCTTGGCCAGTTTTATGGC
Organism: Flavobacteriaceae bacterium; assembly: GCA_039768345.1. GTDB lineage: Bacteria > Bacteroidota > Bacteroidia > Flavobacteriales > Flavobacteriaceae > JAHEJJ01. Next base: position 3,297 of record JBDNAQ010000175.1, on the reverse strand, counting down.
TGCGAGTGTATCGGCTGTTTCTCCAGATTGTGATATCGCAATTACTATATCATTGTGGGTAATTACCGGATTCCGATAGCGGAATTCTGAGGCGTATTCGACCTCTACCGGAATACGGGCAAAATTCTCGAAAATGTATTCTGCTACTAATCCCGCATGCCATGAAGTTCCGCAAGCAACTATGATAATACGCTTGGCATTCATGAACTTTTCGATATTCTGATCGACCCCTGCCATTTTTACAATACCCTGGGCCACTCTAAGTCGCCCTCTAAAAGTGTCCTTAATCGCTCTTGGTTGCTCGTAGATTTCCTTGAGCATAAAATGATCGTAACCGCCCTTCTCAATTTCTTCAAGGTTTAGTTGAAGCTCCTGTATCATTGGATAGGCGATTGCATCGTCTTTGATCTTTCTTAATTTAATTTCTTTTCCCAAACGGATAATCGCCATTTCCTCGTCTTCGAGATAAACCGCGTTGTTGGTGAATTCAATAAAAGGAGAAGCATCCGATGCCACAAAGAATTCGTTTTCACCAATACCAATAGCCAATGGGCTTCCGAGTTTAGCCACTACTATCTCGTCGGGTTTCTTTCTGTCAAAAACAGCGATTGCATAGGCTCCTACAACCTGGTTGAGCGCCATCTGAACGGCCTGCCCCAACTTCACATCTTCCTTTTTCTTAACTTCTTCAATAAGGTTTATCAATACTTCGGTATCGGTATCAGACTCAAAGGAATACCCTCTTTTAGTCAATTCCTTTTTTATCGATTCATAGTTCTCGATAATACCATTATGAATGATTACCAGATCTCCGGAATTAGAATAATGTGGATGCGAATTCACATCGTTTGGAACTCCATGGGTAGCCCATCGGGTATGACCAATTCCCAGCGAACCGGCGAGGGAAATGTTTGTCTCACTAAGTGTTTTTAGGTCTTCAACCTTGCCTTTGGTTTTGGCCAGATTGATGTCTGTTCCATCATAAAGCGCAATGCCGGCACTATCGTAACCACGATATTCAAGGCGTTGGAGCCCCTTAATGATAATTGGGTACGCTTCACGATGGCCAATATAGCCTACAATTCCACACATAGTTGTTAATATTTATGGTGATCTCCGCAAATTTATATGATCTGTGGCTTTCCCGGTCATCTTTCCGGTCTAAATAACGATAAAACTCTGTAAGTGGTATAAAATAGTGTATAAATTGCTATTGGGTCTCGGTGTAAAAAATCTCGAGTTTCATTTTCCGTTCATCCGTATCGGGTACATTACTACCCACAATCACAGTACTTAGAGGGGTCATGGTACTAGCCAACGGAAGTCCTATTTCATCAGTATCATCGAGCATTGCTTCGAAAGCAAATGAATTTGTGATATCGGCTGTCACCACCAGCCCGAGCGTGGCATTGGCGGAGTCTCTAACGATGATATCGTTGATGAAATTGGTGATTTTGACCTTATATTTAATTCCCTTGTCGCTCTCGGTTTCCAAACCGCCGCCGTAATTTGTGTCGATACGACCTATAAGAGTTGGTTCGTTCCCCTGAGTTATATCATAAAGTGCAGTGTTGGTGTCTGCATTATATAGGTAGAGTCTGGGAGGTTCATCGGTTATACCAGCGGCATCAAGGGCATTTCTGTCTACATAAAATATGATATTGGCCTCATTGATGATCCAATTATTTTCTTTGATCTCATTTATGACACTCTCACCGTTGTTGGGTTCGAACAATTGAATTTCGGCGAATGTGCCAGACCCTCCTTTAAGATAGATACTGGAGGCATTTTCATTTGTGTCGAGCGCACCGGAAATTTCAGGCGGCAAGGCATCATTGATCAAAGTATTTACGGCATTGCCGAGAACAGGCTGAGTCCTGCCACCAGTTATTAGCGTAAGTACATAATTGTTCTTCCTGGTGACTGTATTCCCATCATCTAAACCATCATACTCGTAATTGATCCTGATATTTCCCTGGGTAAGATCTAGGAGAATCAGCACATCATCTGAAACAGATAAATGAATCCCCCGGAAGAAATCGGTAAAATTAGCCTGACTTAACAGTTGAGAATTGCCTTCATTATCCAGAATGTTTTGTTGAAAGAAGTCGTTATCCAGTGCCACTCTGATCCCCGGTTGCAATCGCTGATCAATCTCAAGAGATTCATCTATATCTTCTGTGTCCGGATCATCTTCCTTAAAGATCAAGATCTCTTCGTTGGAAATATCCACCGGACCTTCGAACAATACCTCACCTACAAAATCCGGAGAAAATTCAGCTGTGGAATAGTATTCCTGATTCTCCAGGAATCCCGCATTAGGATCAAGATCGCGAAGGAAGAATGTAGAACGCTCTACTTTGAGATTAAACGGTACCGTCCGATCACCGTATATACTGTCTATATCTACCGTTTTGGGAAATATATTCGTCACTGTATCATCATCCTCGCCGTCATCAATTCCATCTCCATCGGTATCAGGATTTAATGGGTCAGTTCCATTAAGCCTCTCCTGGTTATCTGAAACACCATCCCCGTCTGAATCGCTATTCGGATCTTCAGCATCCAAATCGACCTCATCGGGTACCCCATCACCATCACTGTCGCCTGCCGGGTTTTGCAAAAAAGGTATGTATAGAAAAACCTCTGTTATCCTTTCATTCTCCGGAATTGTTAAGTCGTCGCCATCGCTATCAGCCGAATCTTCGGTATCCTGCCCCCATACTCCAAAAGTTGGATTGCCAGCACTTGCTGCCAAACCTACCTGCGTGGTGATCCTGGCCTCAGTTCGCCCATAAAGCGGGTCTTCGTAGTTTCCAAGTTGATATAGGGGTAATTTGTTGGTTTGAACAGCTTTTATCCCTTTGTTATAGGCAAAAACGTCATATTCCTGAATATCGGTGCGTAATGGGGCTTCATCTATAAGCCCTACACCTAGAGTAGTTCCATCTTCCTGGCACGACATCATCAACATCATACCAGCCAATACTGCCAAGGCGGCCGTATTTCTAATCAATTTGTAAATCATTGAGGCTAGTTTAAAACTTCTGTGTTATAAAAATTAGAATACGCCTCTTCAAATTCTTGAATGGAAACGTACGGTAACACTGGTTTTTTAAGGTTGGTTATGTAATCTTTCAATTCCGTTGGAATATTTTCAGCGGCTAAAATAATAGCATCCGAAAAATCTACGGCTACCTTTAACAAATTATTATAGCAGGGTTTGTTTAAATGTTCAATGGCATCTCCGGAGATTCCGTCGAATTCCACCTTCTTCTTCATGCCACTATCGAGTTC
>JBDNAQ010000174.1:0-3169 GCA_039768345.1 Flavobacteriaceae bacterium | reverse complement strand
TGGCGCAAAATATGTTATGTGCCCGTGGATTCCTCACGAGGGAGACGAGTTTACCCTTGAAAACACCAGGGAGGCTATCTCGGTATTTAATAAGGCCGGTGAGATACTCGCCGCACAAGACCTTCAATTGGTCTATCATCCTCATGGTTACGAATTCAGACCATATGGTGGTGGAACGTTGATGGATTTGATGCTGGAAGAGGCAGATCATTTTGATTTTGAAATGGATGTCTTTTGGTTTACCCATGGTGGAGCCGACCCCCTGGCATATCTCAACAAACACCCTGATAAGTTTAAGTTGCTGCACCTGAAAGATATGGAACATGGTGTTGAAGGAAACGACAGTGGTCATGAAGACGTTGAAACCAATGTTGTGCTGGGTACAGGCCAGATCGATATCGCTACCATTGTCGGCCGGGCACGTGAATTGGGGATTGAGTATATGTTTATTGAAGATGAGTCATCGCGGGTGGAGGAACAGCTGCCCCAAAGCCTTGAATTCCTCAAAAGCTTACACTGAAATTGAGCCTTCCCATTTATTATTCGCTCTCTGATCCTGAGAAGTGAATTTTAATGTATAGCCGGGTGTTGCAGCTGAATTATTTTCCTTTCACAGCGAGGCCGATCATCGAATCGGCTGTTCCATAGTAAAGAAACCATTGTTGTTTAAAATAGACCAGGCCTTCGATAAAAGTGGTGCCGGCTTTATATTGTCCGCTGACCTCATGAGGCAGGCTTGGGCAGATAAAAGGTATGTCAAGTCGCGATTTGATCCTGGCGGGGTCATCCCGATCGAAGAGCACCTGGCCACCACAATAAGTGCCTTCCGGCACTTCGCTGCTAGATCCCTCACCGCTGAGGTTTTTTCCGTTATATAGCAGTAATATTCCTGCATCGGTATACAGAGCAGGTGGTCCTGGTTCTGTTAGATGACTGTCGAAGGCACCCAATGTGGGTTCAAAAACATGGAGTAGCTCTTCTTGCTGATCCAAAAGAGGGGTCCATTGCTTTCCATCTTCCGAAAAAGCGAGATTTACAAATGTCTCACCCCAATACATCCAGTATTTGCCGTCGATTTTTTTAGCGATGAGTCGGCCTTCCCTCAACTCTGTGATCACGGAACCGGATTTGCTCCAGGTATCCAGGAATTTACCCTGATGTGCTTGTTGGAAAACCGGGCCATGTTTTGTCCAATTTCTAAGGTTTTTGGAGTAGGCACTGGAGAGCCTGGCAATATCTCTGTTCCAGCTGGTGTAAAGCATCAGGAAAGTACCGTCTTCTAATTCCACCACGCGAGGATCCTCAACCCCACCGGGATAGTCCCATTGTTGAAACCCGTCCATTGCCGGGTAGAATACGGGTTCAGGGAACTTATTAAAACCAATTCCATCCAGGCTGTAGGCCAGGCCAATTCTGGAAGTCCGCCCGCCCAATACGGCAGCCGGGTTGTCTTCTGCCCGGAATAGTAGAAAAACCGTATCACCCTTCACTATGGCAGCCGGATTAAACACATCGGCCTTTTGCCAGGCTACCTCTTCACCGCTTATGGGGCAGCGAAAACTAAAAGAACTATCAGCAGTCATGATAGGGTTTATTTTGGTTTTCTCAAACTCCAGCAACCAGGGCTCCTGAGCTTGTAAACCGAATGACGTTATCAAGATCATCCCCCATAAAAAAAGATGTCTCAGCATTTATTATCAATTTTGAACATTTACACAATGTAATTAGAAAAAATCGTTTTTAAGCAATTGCATGCCCTCAATCATAATTGCTATATTGATAAAATATAAAAAAGAAGCCTGCTGTTCATGAGATTACTAAGTTTTATCGCTTTGTCGCTGATCATATTATCCTGTCGTGAATCTGCTAAAAAGAAGATCACACCAGTAGAAGGCAGCATGCGCAAGGTGGACACTATTGTGCAAATTAACCAGGAAGAGAAGAAGACGTTTCCCGATCTGAATGCTTTAGCAGACACCACTTTTATCAGGCTTTCTGATTATAGCGATGATTTTGAATACGATTTGCGCTACGCTACCGAGAATAATTTTCTCAAATCCAGGGTTTATGAATGCGCAGAATGTTATACGCGGGTAAAAACCGCCAGGGCTTTAATAACGGCCAACGCCGATTTTAGGGAGCAGGGCTATAAGATCAGATTTTTCGATTGCTATCGTCCGAATTCTGTTCAGTACAAAATGTGGGAAATCGTTCCTAATCCTCAATATGTGGCTAACCCGGTAAAAGGATCTATTCACAATAGAGGGGGTGCGGTAGATATAACCCTTGTAACACTCGATGGGAACACTGTAGACATGGGAACCGATTTTGATTTCTTTGGCCGCAAGGCATATCATGATAATACCAGTCTGCCCGCAGAGATATTACAGAACCGGAAAATCTTGAAAGAAACGATGGAAAAATACGGATTCTGGTCGATCAGGACAGAGTGGTGGCACTATAACCTTGGAGCGGCCTCCCGGGATGAAATTGCCAATTTTAAGTGGCCGTGCCCGTAATTGTAGATCTACAGCTCCGTGGCTATCAACCTGCAGAGAAGTACCACAAAATCGCCCATGTGGTCGGTGGTAAAAAACAAGGTCTGATCGCCCCCATCGGCTATCCGATGTTTCTTTCTGAGTTCAGCCACAGAATATGGAAAATTGCGGGTAGTGATATTTGCTTTCTGTATACCAGACCTTTTTATGTTTTTGCGACTGTATTTAAACGAGGTTTCAAGCTGAAACCGCTTTCCCGGAAATTCCTTTAGGGTATCGGAGGTGTAGAGGTGCGAGTGTTCGTGTAGTTTTCTCAAACCGTATCGCTGGGCAATAAGTTTAAAGGCTCCCGATTTCATTATCGCGGCGTTCGGTTCATAAAGATATTCACCACAGCTGCCAAAATCGCAAATAACTGATTTCTCCTCCAACCATAAAAATGACATTAGCTGATCTTTTCCTTTAATAATGTTTATGGTGGTAATCGAAGCTTCCCCGCTAAAATTCTTTTCCAGGACCCATAATAATTCCTTTACCTCGTTCCTGACAGCGACAATATGCACCTCCTTTACTGATCTCAGGGTCTTTAAACCTGAACTGAGATCAATTAATGGCGATGTTTTGATCAGTATATTATCAGATTTTTGCCATAGATAAGGCAGGATATCTGG
>JBDNAQ010000173.1:0-6818 GCA_039768345.1 Flavobacteriaceae bacterium | reverse complement strand
TTGGAATTTCGTCTCGATATTTTTTTGAAGATTGTTGCCACTAACCGCCAGGTAAAGGGCTATTAGTGCTGAGAAGATAAATAGATATAGGTAAATATTTCGCTTCATAGGACCAAAGTTGATTTATAAATTGAAACCGATCATCGGGATTTAATAAGTTGCCAAACCAGCTAACTGAACGATTAAACCCTGGGTCGGTCCGTTAGGCAACAGAGACTACAAGGTTGTCGTAGGCCAAATGTACGTTTTTCGGGAGAATCTTTTCCACCGCCTCATGATATCCAAGATAATGGCTAATATGTGTTAAGTAGGTTCTTTGAGGTTTAACCTTTTCAATAAACTCAAGTGCTTCTTCTAAATTGAAATGTGAGTGATGTGGTTCTATTCTCAAAGCATTGATAGATAATATCTTAACTCCCTTTATCTTGTCTATTTCTTCATCTTTAATTGTCTTCACATCCGTGAGGTATGCAAAATTTTCAATACGGTAACCAAAGACTTGCAGCCGATTATGATATGCCTCCACAGGCATCACCTGTTTATCCCCTATCGTAAATGATACATCATTGAATACCTCATTGACCTGCACTGCTGGTGCCCCGGGATAGCGATTGCTATCTGCAAAAATATAATCGAACCTTTTTCTAAGGTTACCCACTACTCGTTTATGGGCATAGATCGGGATATCCCCCTGGCGAAAAAAAAACGGCCTAATATCATCTATGCCGGCGGTGTGATCTGAATGCTCGTGTGTAAAAAGGATGCCATCTAATCGATTTACGCGGTGGGTCAGCATTTGCTGCCTGAAATCGGGTCCGCAATCGATAACAAAGTTAAAATCTTTCCAGGAAATCAGTATGGAAACTCGAAGTCTTTGGTCCCGGGGATCACTGCTTTGACACACCGGATGGTCGCTCCCGATCACGGGGATTCCCTGAGATGTCCCGGTACCTAAAAAAGTGATTTTCAACCCCTCATCTATTTAAATCAAATTTATAACTTATTTATTTAATAGATTTCTTAATAATCTTAACTTTGTTCCTTCAAGCAGTTGATGAATGGCCTCCGTACTCAATAAGGAATCTGCATTTGAGAATATACCTTCCCTAAAGGCTAAAGCCCTTAGAATTAATCTGAACCCGGATATATATGGAACATTTGCCGAGATCGGTGCCGGCCAGGAAACCGCTCGTCATTTCTTTCGATCCGGAGGCGCTTCGGGGACGATTGCCAAGGCGATGAGTGCCTATGACAAGTCTTTTAGTGACGCGGTATATGGTCCGGAAGTAGACGGCCGCTATGTCACTCAAAGCAGATTGAAGCGGATGCTGGATCACGAAATGAACCTGATGGTTCAAAGAATAGACAGGGAGGAACATCCGGATCGACTGTTTTTTACTTATGCCAATACGGTAGCCACCATCGATTTTTCGAAACGATATAAAGGTCATGGATGGGTGGGAATCCGATTCCAGTTAGATCCTAAACAGGAAGAGTTCGATGAGATCATTCTCCACGTACGGTTTAAACAGAATGAAGCCAGGCTTCAACAGGAAACACTCGGAATAGTTGGTGTTAACCTCATTTACGGTGCTTTTTACAAATACAACAAACCACGTAAACTCCTCAAATACCTCTACGACCATATCGATCGTGATACGATCGAGGTAGATATGGTAGATTTTTCCGGACCCAATTTTAAGGACGTAGACAACCGCTTGATGAGCCTGCAGCTTATCAGGAACGACATGACCGATGCCGTGATGTTTGGTCCTGATGGAAACAATTACCTGCCTGCCGCCGCCCTCTATAAAAAGAATATCCTTGCCCTGCGTGGTAGTTTCAGACCGGTTACCAAGGTTAATATGGATATGTTCGAGAAATCCTACGAAATATTTATCAGGGACCCTCATGTGGAAGAAGATAACACCATGGTGATTTTTGAGATCACCCTGGCAAATCTCCGGGCATCAGGTGAAATTGATGAAAGGGATTTTATGGACCGGGCAGAACTGCTTTGTAGTCTTGGACATACGGTAATGATATCCAAATTCCAGGAGTACTATAAGTTGGTGGAATATTTTAATAATTATACCAAGGCCAAGATCGCGCTTACCATGGGGGTCAATAATCTGGTAGATATATTTGATGAAAAATATTACCGTCATCTCAGCGGTGGTATCCTGGAAGCATTTGGCAAATTGTTCTTTAAAGACCTTATTGTATATCTCTACCCGATGAAGAATAACGAAACCGGGCAGGTGATGACCAGCAACAATATTAAAGTTCACCCCAGGATGAAAGAGCTTTACAAGTTCTTTAAATACAATGGTAAAGTGATGGATATCATTGATTACGATCCTGAGATCATGCATGTTTTCTCAAGAGATGTCCTGAAAAAGATTCAGAACGGCGAAAGCGGCTGGGAAGATATGCTGCCGGAAGGTATTGCGGAAATTATCAAAGAAGATAATCTGTTTACCAGCCCGGAAGAAAAGGTGGAAAAACAAAAGGTATCATCCTAAACAATTAAATGATAGTAAAAAAGCCCATTAATTACGAATGGGCTTTTTTTTGCATTACAGGATCTGAGCTGTGTGGTCTTTGGTTTTTACTTTATCGATTACCCTGGAGATTATTCCATCGGGATCTATAATAAAGGTTTTCCTGTGAATACCATCGTATTCCCGTCCCATGAATTTTTTTGACCCCCAGACTCCAAATCCATTGATTAGCTGATGATCCTCATCGGCAATCAGGGCAAATGGAAACTTGTATTTATTTCTAAAGTTGGCTTGTCTCTTTTCAGAATCAGCACTCACCCCGAGCAGCTCATAACCGGCTTTCTGAAGTTCTGTATAGTGATCTCTAAGATTACAGGCTTCGGCCGTACAGCCAGGCGTACTGGCCTTCGGATAGAAAAATACAATCAGTTTTTTTCCTTTATAATCGGAGAGCTGTACCGTATTCCCATCTTGGTCTCTGGCGGTGAAATTCGGTGCCTTGTCCCCTTCTTTCAATGTTTTCATAGTCAATTTTTAGTTAAATTCGCGTTCAATTTTGTTCAAAAATAACAAAATGACTAAAGCTGATAAAGCAAAATTCATCATCAGTACTCTGGAAGAACTTTATCCGGAAGTTCCTATCCCTTTGGAACATCAAAACCCTTTCACCCTGCTTATCGCCGTACTCCTGTCGGCTCAGAGCACGGATGTTAAAGTGAATCAAATTACGCCCCTGTTATTCCAAAAGGCCAATACGCCATTTGAAATGGTTAAGCTCAGCGTGGAGGAAATCCGGGAAATCATCAAACCTGTGGGCCTGTCTCCTACCAAGGCCAAGGCGATCCGGGGACTTTCAGAGATACTTATAGAAAAATATGACGGTGGAGTACCACGTGAATTAGACAAGCTCGAAGAGTTGCCCGGAGTTGGTCATAAAACAGCAAGTGTTGTTGTTTCCCAGGCATTCGGAATTCCTGCATTTCCAGTCGATACCCATATTCATCGATTAATGTATCGCTGGGGACTAAGCAGTGGGAAAAATGTGGTTCAAACCGAGAAGGATGCCAAGAGGTTGTTTCCCGAAAAATACTGGAATAAACTACATCTCCAGATCATCTGGTATGGCAGACAGTATAGCCCTGCCAGAGGCTGGGATCTTGAACGGGACATTATTACAAAAACTTTAGGGAGAAAATCTGTAATTGGGGAATACTACAAAAAAAAGGCCCGCTAAATGCGGGCCCTGTGATTTTCTTAGTTCAAATTTGTTTCAAATTTGAGATCCCCATAATGTGTGCAGTGAAAAGATCGGGAAAAATCCATCAGAAACTTTATCGTTTCCGGGCTAACCTTAAATGATCTTCCAACACTTTGTTCTTCAGAGTAAATTTTTTCCATATTATTATAGTATCGTTATGTAATGATAACGTCACTAATATGGAAATATTGCTTGGTTGTTAGAACGAATTAAGAATTCGTAAGCACTATTTTGTGTTTGTTGATGATCTTCCTAAGATTGATCAGGGCATAGCGCATTCTTCCAAGTGCTGTATTGATACTAACGCCAGTGTTTTCTGAGATTTCTTTAAAACTCATGTCGCGATATATCCTCATAAGAAGAACCTCTTTTTGATCGTCGGGTAATTCATCGATCAATAATCCGAGGTCGCTGTCTATTTGTTCTTTGATCAGCTGTTTTTCAGCATTGAGCTTGTCGTCTCCAATCACAGAAAAGATATTAAAATCGTCATTGCCTTCGAATTTAGGCATGCGCTTATTTCTACGGAAGTGATCGATGATAAGATTATGAGCGATGCGCATTACCCAGGGAAGGAATTTACCCTCTTCGCTATAGCATCCTTTTTTTAAGGTTTTAATGACCTTTATAAAGGTATCCTGAAAAATATCTTCAGTGATATCACGATCTAAGACTTTAGAATAGATAAAACTTGTGATACGCTGGTTGTGTTTTTTGATAAGAATTTCAAGGGCTCCCTCATCTCCGCTGATATAGTCCCTTACAAGTACTGAATCATCTAATTGCGCTTCCATATATAAAGTATTTTTTGGTTAATAGCTGTTCTTGTCTGAAAAAGATCAGCTTCACTAGAATTGGTTATTTCTCTGTTTCTTCTGAGTCATGTAATAAAAGTAGAGAAATAGCCATCTGCCAAAAAAACTATGTTGTGTAACCCCCGATTTATGATGTCAAACACCATTTTTTGCAATTCTGATACAATAAATCGATTTATTTGGAGTTGAGCGCGTTGAGGAATACTCCTTAAGATCCAGGGTATATACAAGCGTCTGGAAACCAAAAGATCCCTCTAATTCGGAAATCAGAGGGATCTTTTGCTATATATAAGATCTGTGCTATCTATAGATTCTAGTTCATATTATTCTCAAAAGTAAATTCTTTGTGTTTTACAATATTAAGAGATTGCGAATACTTTAAAAGAAACGATATTTTTTCAGGACCGGTTTTAACTAATTTACATCGATCTTGAAATTCCGGGTAGATTTGCTCCATAATGCTTTGTTCTAACCCTAAAATAACGGCAGGAGCATCAGAACCAATCCGATTAATCGATCTAAACCCGATTAATTCGTCAAAACTATATTATTCTTCTCTATGATCTTTCGCAGGTTGATCAGCGCATACCGCATTCGTCCCAAAGCAGTGTTGATGCTAACGCCGGTGTTTTCAGAAATCTCTTTAAAACTCATGTCGCGATAGATCCTCATCATCAGTACTTCTTTCTGATCATCGGGTAGTTCTTCGATCAACATACTCAGATCACTATCGATCTGGTCTTTGATCAGCTGCTTCTCCGCATTGAGTTTATCATCGCCCAGGACAGAAAATATGTTGAAATCTTCAGATCCTTCGAATCGTGGCATTCTTTTGTTTCTTCGGAAATGATCAATAATAAGGTTGTGTGCAATACGCATCACCCAGGGTAAAAACTTTCCTTCTTCACTATAATTCCCTTTTTTAAGGGTCCTGATAACCTTGATAAAAGTATCTTGAAAGATATCTTCGGTGATATTCCTGTCTAATACTTTGGAATAAATAAAACTGCTAAGGCGCTGATTATGTTTTGAGATCAGCTTTTCGAGTGCGGATTCATCACCGCTGATATAGTCTCTTACTAGAATAGAATCTTCGATCTGTAGTTCCATATACATTACTTTTTTGGTACAATTAGGGGCCCATTTCGAGAAGCAGGGACTTAAGCTATTTAGGTTAAATCACAAAAAAGTAATTGTATACGTATAGGCGATCTGTTAAGAATTATTATGCCTCAAATATAGAAAAAATCTCAGTTGATAAAAAAACAATGTTGTGATCTGACGGTTTTTTGAGGTATAATAACACTTATTAGTTATTGAAAACGGCTTGTTGTATCTTTGCAAATCCCATGAGCAGACCGATTTCCATTACTGAAGCAGATCCCAAACACAATATCATTATAAAGGGAGCTAAACTGCACAACCTGAAGAACATAGACGTTGTGATCCCACGTAATAAGCTGGTGGTGATCACTGGATTATCGGGCTCAGGAAAGTCTACTTTGGCCTTCGATACGCTCTATGCTGAGGGTCAAAGACGCTATGTTGAAAGCTTATCGTCTTATGCCAGGCAGTTTTTGGGGAAACTAGACAAACCAAAGGTCGATTTTATTAAAGGGATCGCGCCTGCCATCGCCATTGAACAAAAAGTCAATTCCACCAATCCGCGATCCACTGTTGGAACTACAACTGAGATTTACGACTATTTAAAGCTATTGTACGCTCGTATCGGCAGAACTTTTTCGCCCATTTCCGGCAAACAGGTGAAAAAGCACACTACCTCCGATGTGGTGAATCGATTAAAGGAATTTAGCGAGGGTGCCCGACTTCTGCTGTTGGCGCCAATAGTTGTGCCTGAAGACAGGGATATTCAGAAAGTACTCCAGATTTTATCTAAACAGGGCTATGCCCGAATAAAATTTGAAGATAAGATTCATCGGGTAGATGACTCGCTGCCCGGTCTGGGCCGTGAATTCTACCTGGTCGTTGACCGGATAGTGATGAAAGATGATGAGGATTTTTTCTTTCGCCTGGCAAATGCCATAGATACCGCTTTTTTTGAGGGTAAAGGAGAATGTATCATCGAAGAAGTCGAAAACGGGGAGCAACACAGTTTTAGCACAAAATTCGAATTGGATGGCCTAAGCTTCCCCGATCCCAACGTACATCTGTTTAGTTTTAACAACCCTTATGGCGCTTGCCCGAAATGCGAAGGTTATGGCGACGTCATCGGTATCGACC
>JBDNAQ010000017.1:0-3798 GCA_039768345.1 Flavobacteriaceae bacterium | reverse complement strand
TGGTCATCGAGGAGATGCAAAATAACAACATCAGGCTGGGTGTAATCAGCGGTTCGAGCTTAGAGGCAATCAAAAAATCCAAAGCCACCGCACCTGATTTATTTTTGACCGGAATTCAAACCGATGAACTTGGACAACCGCTCCTGTCTCCCGATTCACTAAAAATTCTATTCGAAAAAGGGGAAGTGGATATTTTAGGTGAACTGGGGCTCCAATACTCAGGGTTAGCACCCGATGTTCCAATGATGGCCCCCTACTACAAAATAGCTGAAGAGAATGGTATACCAGTATGCTTACATACAGGATTAGGTCCACCGGGAGCACCACACAGCTTTGCACCAAAATTCAGAGCAACGCTTGGAAAACCAACCCTGTTTGAGCCAGTATTGGTAAAACATCCGAAGTTGAAGGCTTTTCTCGCTCATGCCGGTTACCCTTATATCCAGGAAACCATTGCTATGATGTATGTCTACCCCGAGTTATACATTGATATTGGCGTACTGACCTGGGCATTGCCTGTAGAAGCCTTTTATTCTACCCTTAAGCAACTCATGGACGCCGGTTTTGGCAAACGCATAATGTTTGGATCTGATCAGATGATGTGGCCGGCAGCTATTTCCATTGCGGTTAAAACAGTTAAAGAAGTACCATTCCTTTCAGAAAGCGAAAAAAGAGACATCCTCTATAATAACGCTGCCCGCTTTTTGGAGCTTTCCCCCGAACTAATATCGAGTCACCATAAATGATGGATACGTCAATTTTGAAACTAACAATGTATTAAGAGCATTAAAACGGCACTTATACTTTATCATTACTGATTATTTATTATTGATTAATAATTATCGTGATATTTTCATCCTTCAGTGCGACTCCCAAAGAGGTGAAGATCGAGCCTTGACCTTATGCAAAAAATAAAAGATGACGAATATGGAATTCCGTTTAGATAAAAAAGTTGTAGTAGTAACCGGAGCAAGCAAAGGTATTGGGGCTGGAATATCAAAAGAGTTGGCACTTGCAGGAGCTATAGTTATGCTATGTGCTCGAAGTACAGAAGAATTAAATGCATTGAGAAATGAAATTGAAAAGGAGAATGGTGTTGCCCATGTCTTCCAACTCGATATTAAATCGGTAAAACAAATCAAAGAGGTCTTCAGGTTGATTTATGACCAATTTGGGCGCATAGACATTCTTATAAATAATGCAGGATTAGGGAATAATCATGCGGCCATAGATGTAAAAGAAGCAGACTGGGATGAAATGATGAATGTTAACTTAAAGGGCTTGTTCTTTTGTTCCCAGCAAGCCGGCAAGTACATGATTAAAAATGGATATGGTCGAATCATCAATATGAGTTCTCAGGCGAGTCTTGTTGCTATAAAAGACCATGCTGTTTATTGCGCTTCCAAAGGTGGTGTGAACCTGCTAACCAAAGTATTGGCACTGGAGTGGGCAGATAAGGGTATTACGGTAAATGGTATCGCACCTACTTTTACCTATACACCAGGAACAGCAGAACGATTAGATAACCCAGAATACTTAGCAAGCGTCCTCGATAGAATACCTGTAGGCAAGGTCGCAACGATAAAAGATATCGTCTCTGCAATTCTATATCTAAGCAGTACCCACTCTGGCATGGTTACCGGCTCTACTCTGGTGATCGACGGAGGTTGGACTGTTCAGTAACCTCAAACCAAAAACCATTAACCCGAAACCAGCAACCCAAAACCCTAATCCATAAACCATTAAGAAGCATTCAGCAGACAGTAAATAGCAGCTAATAATCCCATTGGATTCTACTACAATTTCGGTTAAAGAAAAATAATCCATTATATTCACAATCATTAATGAGACTATGCATCGGCTCATTGAAAACAGAAACCCACAGAGGGTGCCAAAATCTCTAACTAATACTTAATAAAATGAGTGATCAACACCAGGAATCCACACATATTGAGAGTTACAATTTACCCAAGGTCATCTTTTTGGCTTTTGTTGCCGCGATTGGTGGTTTTTTATTCGGGTTCGACAGCGGGGTGATAAATGGTACTGTTGATGCGCTACAGGGCGCTTTTAACTCCGATGCCACAGGCACTGGATTTAATGTTGCCTCGGTACTTCTGGGCTGTGTTGTAGGTGCCTTCTTTGCCGGTACATTGGCCGACAGGTTCGGTAGAAAACCAATGATGTTGACTGCAGGTCTGGTTTTCATCGTCAGTGCCTGGGGATCTGGCATCTCTGAAGGTTCCCTGGAGTTTGTTATTTATCGATTAATTGGAGGACTGGCTGTAGGGGCTGCAAGTATACTGGCACCGCTTTATATCAGTGAAATTGCCCCTTCGAAAATCAGAGGCAGACTGGCCACATTACAACAACTCATGATCGTAGTTGGCCTGTTTGTGGCATTTATGAGTAATTATACACTTGTGGGACTTTCCGGTGGTGCTGAAGAAGAACTTTGGTTGGGATATCAAACCTGGTCATGGATGTTTTGGGCGGAAATACTGCCTGCAGGCATATTTGTACTTGTGCTAGTTTTCATCCCTGAATCGCCGAGGTATTTAGTGGCTTCAAACCGTTCCGAACAAGCGGTTAAGGTACTTGCTTCTATCAGCAATGTTGCAGATGCAACGGCCAAGGTAGCTGATATAAAATCAACGGTAAGAGAGGATAGTCGGCCTAAACTTAGCGACATTATCAGTAAATATACCGGTAAAATTCATCGGCTGGTTTATGTGGGTATAGGTATTGCCATACTTCAGCAGTTTACGGGTATTAATGTGATCTTTTATTATGGTGCTACCCTCTGGCAGGCTGCAGGATTTACGGAGGCCGATGCGTTACTCACCAATGTCATCAGTGGAAGTGTCAATATATTTTTCACTATTGTGGCTATTGTTCTCATAGATAAGGTAGGCAGAAAACCCCTGTTGCTAGTAGGTTCTATCGGACAGGCGGTAATGCTGGGAATACTTGCTTATTTTTTCGGAACGGCAGCCGTGGATAGTGCGAATAATCTTGTTTTGGAAGGGAATAATGGCACCTATGCCTTAATAGCAGCTAATGCTTATATCGCCTTCTTTGCAGCCTCATGGGGTCCGGTGATGTGGGTTATGCTGGGAGAAATGTTCCCAAATCAATACAGAGGTGCTGCGCTGGCTGTTTGCGGCATTGCCCAGTGGGGATCTAACTTTACTATAACCATGACTTTCCCCATTATGCTGACATATCTAGGACTCGGTGTTTCCTATGGTGTTTATGCCCTCTTTGGCTTACTGGCCTATTTCTTTGTCAAGTCGTTCGTTAAAGAAACCAAAGGCAGAAGTTTGGAAGACATGTCTCGTGAACAGGAAGCGGAGGAAAGAATGCACGCTGAACAGAGGCAATGAAATAAATACTGGCTTCAACAATGTATAATTGGAAATTTTCGCCTGCCAGTCGGGTTGGAAAACAGACCATTATTTCAACCATTAGCGGCAAATAAATCACATTCTAACTATGAATAATTCTATTAATAGAATAATACGGTTCTTTCTCGTATTTACTATCCTAATCAGCAGTTGCAGGTTGAAGAATGACAGACCAGAAGTAACGGAAAAGCAACAGTCGGAGCTAGATTCATCTAAACCTAATCACGATGAAGAGGAAATAAAAACAGCTATAGAAAAGTTACTGTTTGCTGCTGGGAATTATAATATTGAAGATTTGGATGATATGGTTTCTGATAAGGCCATGCTTGGAATAAGTAGTTTCAAAGATGGGGTTTGGAAAAACTCAGAGATATCTATTAATGAGTTTTTT
>JBDNAQ010000016.1:0-2786 GCA_039768345.1 Flavobacteriaceae bacterium | reverse complement strand
ATCCGATCTGCAAAATCATTCTGTTTATGATACATATTGTCATAAGGGAGATTATAGATGGTATCGGCACCTCCCAAAATGGCTGCCATAGACTCTGTAGTACTGCGCAACATATTTACATTGTAATCATAAATACTTTTATTCCTCTTCGAGGGAGAGCAGAGAATATGATACGATAGCGACTTATTCTCCTTTTTCAATAAGCTTTGCCAGAGCAGTCTTAGCGCCTTTAATTTGGCGATCTCAAAGAAGTAATTTGAACTGGTAGATGTATTGAATGTGATATGTCTTAAACCCTTGGTGTGCAGGCGGTTAATATATTCTTTGGCGTGTGCTATCATATAGGCCAGTTCCTGTATTCTGTCGGCCCCGGAATTCTGATATAAGGCGCCGTTTACGGCTACTATTTTAGTGTCTGGAAAATCGGCCAGCAGGGCTTCTAATGAATCGAAATCATCCTGAAAGGAATTATGCCAGTTACCAGAGGCAGCCAGCTGTCCTATTACATCATAAAGGATAATATTGTTGTGTTTAGCGCTGGTGTTTTTCAGTATGGCGTGCAGGGTATCCGGAGTCCATTGGTCTGCTTCTATAAGTAGTTTTGATCCCTCAACGCCCGGATCGGACATCAGGACATCTAAATCGAATTCATTCGATTTCAAATGAACGATTAAATGTTCTGCACCGCCTTTAAGGGCATCGATACACAGTTCTTGCATTTTTAAAGGGTCACTGGTTTCAATTCGCTGACCCACGTACCAGGAAGAAGGATTGAACTCGATTGCCGGTGACTTGCCCTCAAGATCCTCCTGGCTATAGAATGGTTTTACATTGATACCTTCCGGGGATTCCCAGACAAGCGTTTCGTTGTAGTCTGCACCCTTGAGATCTACCTGAATCTTTTGTTTCCAGGCCTTTGCACTAACAGGGGGAAACGCACTGAATAAAGAATGTTCACTCATCTTCCTTGTTTTTTAAACTGTCTTCGTACTCAATGATATATATCTCTTCGTTCTTTTTTTTGAGGTAGTATTGTTCACGCGCAAATTTTTCGAGCTCCTCAGGATCTGAAAGTTTTTCGATTACTTTCTTGTCCTTGGCAATTTCCTCTTTAAGGAACTCTTTTTGCTTCTCCAGTTTTTTGACCTCCCGCTGAAGCTCCAGATGGATGAGCAGCGAATTGGTATCGAAAAAGGTCATCCAGATCACGAATACCGTCAACACCAGTATATAAATATTGGTCAGTATTGAAAACCACTTTTTTTTCCTGATTTCTTTCCACCCCATAATGCGCTAAAGTTTTTCATTGATTATAGTGCGGACAATATCTATGGCCACCGTATTGTACTTATTATTCGGAATAATGATATCGGCGTATTCCTTGGTAGGCTCTATAAATTGATCGTGCATAGGTTTCAATGTGTCTTGATACCGGGAAAGCACTTCTGACAGGTCGCGGCCACGTTCATTGATATCCCGTTTTAGCCTGCGGATCAGCCGCTCGTCAGAATCGGCGTGTACATAGATCTTGATATCAAAAATATCCCTTACCTCAGGATGGGTCATGATCAGAATTCCCTCTACGATGATCACTTTAGTTGGATAGGTTATGATGACGTCTTCGGTTCTGTTGTGGTCTTTGAAGGAGTAGACGGGTTGATCGATGGGGTTACCCGATCTCAAAATACCGAGGTGTTCGATCAAAAGATCAAAGTCTATCGCCCTGGGATGATCAAAATTAATTTCGACCCTTTCCTCATAGGTTAAATGCGACAGGTCTTTGTAATATGAATCCTGGGATATCACACCAACCTCTCCGTCTGGAAGCTCATTTATAATCTGTTCCACAACAGTGGTCTTACCGCAGCCTGTTCCACCAGCAATTCCAATAATCAGCATAGGTTCTTGCTTTGTATCAAAAATAGCGATTTGCTATGAAAGGAGACCTCAGACACCTTGACTATTCATCTTGCATAATTAATATGGATATCGGTTATAAAACATGATAAAATTCATACTTTTAAAACTTCATGCCGACCTACTTTTGTGATTCATTAGCAGAAGAGCAGGGTCTGCCATCAGCGCAGGTCAAAACATCATAAATATCTTTTCTCAACTTAGGTCGAAATTTCTGAATAGTATGGAGGACAATTATAAAATTCTCGTAAACGACGAATTCGAATATCAGCTTACAACCGAAGATTTGGAAACCCTTGATATTGTACCCATAGCAGAAGACGGGTATCATATTCTGAAGGTAAACAAGCCCTATCATATCACCATACTCGATGCCGATTTTAATGCTAAAACCTATACGGTGAAAGTGAATTCTGAGGTCTATCGGGTTCGAATTGAAGATAAGCTTGACCTTATGATCGATCAGATGGGCTTTGCACTATCTTCCTCCAGAGATATTGGGATGATTGAAGCACCCATGCCCGGTTTAATACTCGATATCAATGTGAGGGTAGGACAAGCTGTGAATGAGGATGATCCGTTGCTGATCCTCGAGGCGATGAAAATGGAAAACGTCATTACATCCCCCAGGGATGGTATTATCAAAACTGTGAATGTGAAGAAAGGTGAAGCGGTTGATAAGAATAATGTACTAATCGAATTCGAATAAATACAAAAGCATGAAGAAAATACTGGTGGCCAATCGCGGAGAAATAGCGATCAGGGTGATGAAAACAGCGCGCAGAATGGGGATCAAAACCGTGGCGGTATATTCTAAGGCCGACTGCAATGCTCCTCATGTGAGGTTTGCCGATGAAGCAGTATGCATT
>JBDNAQ010000172.1:0-2653 GCA_039768345.1 Flavobacteriaceae bacterium | reverse complement strand
TGACTATCCTCCAGCATCGATTCGATGCCCTTTAAAACCATTGGGTGATCGTCTAAGATGGCGATTTTGATCATTTATCTTGGATATTTTTAAGGTTTAAGTCGATCTGTATAGTCGTACCGTTTGGTCCTGAATCCAGATCCAATTCTCCTTTTAAATAATGGGTCCTTGATCGTATGTTCTGCATTCCTATTCCTGTGGCTTCAGATTTGATATCAAAACCCTTGCCGTTGTCTTCTACTGTAATGTGCAATACATCATCCCGATGATTCATTTGTACCAGGGCTTCGGTGGCCTGAGCATGTTTTACCACATTGGTGAGAAGCTCCTGTACCATACGATACACTGTTGTCTCGGTTTCTTTATCGAGTTTTAGTTTTTCACCAAAGTACTGAAAGTTGATCTTTAATGTCGGGTTAGCCGAGGCCACTTTTACACAGTATTGCCTGATCGCTTCCACCAATTCAAAATTATGGAGTGCCGGGGGCGCAAGATTATGGGAAATCCTCCGGATCTGCTCCACTGCATTATCGAGCATGCCGATGGCCTCCTCATAAGCCGATCTTTGCTTTTTCTCAAACTTTTCAGCATCCAGAGAGCTGATTTTGTATTTGATTACGGCCAGATCGCCATTTATTCCGTCATGAAGATCCTGTGCCAGTCGTACTCGCTCTTTCTCCTCGCCCTGAATTAGTGCCTCCAGTTTTAACACCTCTTGCTGGGCTTTTAATCTTGTGATTTCCTGAGATTTCAATCGTTGTCTTTGCCGGTAATAGAACAAACTTGCAATGCTGATAAAAAGTAAAAGGAGCCCTCCGGCAATGGCCAGTTTATTTTGATTTTCTGTTTTCAGGAGTACATTCTCCGTTTCCTTCAACTGCAATTGTTGCCGGGCCAATTCTTCATCTTTTTTCGTTGTTTCGTATCTAACTTGCAGGGCATTGATACTCTCTATACTTTTTTCATCAATAATACTATCGTTATAAGCAACATATAGTTTATGGTTATCTAATGCTTTTTTATAGCTCCCTTGTTGCTGATAGAGTTCAAAAAGATTGTGGTGTAATTCGCGCATTACTTTTTTGGAATCGGCGGCAATGGCGATGCCCTGAATGAGATATCCTTCGGCCCGACTGTAGTTCCCGGTTCTAAAATAGGCCTCACCGAGGTTCGCCAGTGTAAGGCCCATATTGTCGGAGTAGTTATTTTTCAATTGGATGGCATAGGCCTGGTTGAGGTATTCGATAGCCTTCGGATACTCCTTCTCTTCCATAAAGACACTCCCAATATCGGCATAGTTAATGGCCAGTCCCCATTGATTTCCGTTTCCTTTATTGAGTTTATTCGAACTGAAATAATGGGCCAGTGCTTTGTTATAGTCCTTTTGTTCATGGTATACCGATCCGAGATTGTGGTGTGCATCTGCCAATCTGTTGGAGTCTCGACGTTTTTCGTGGATATCGATTACCTGTTCATAGATTTCAATGGCATCGGGATACTTCTTTATGTTTTTGTAGACAATTCCGATGCTATTCATAGTGAACCCCATGCCTGTGGAATCCTGCCTGTTTTCATAAATCTTTAGGGCCTTGTAATAGCTTTCCAGGGCGTTTTCAAAATTTCCGCTGTTACTGTGGATCGCTCCGAGTTGAAAATAACTGTTCGCCAGTCCGAATGTATCCTGTTTCGCAGCCACATAATCTCTATATTTTTCCATGGAAGTCAGCGCCTCGCCAAAATTGCCCCGAATTCGGCGGAGTACGCCATATTTATAATGGCTAATGGCGATATTTTTAGGGTCAGACAAGTTTTCATAAATACGCATGGCACTATCATTATGCGCAAAAGCCACATCCAGGTCTTTATACATCAAAAGCCAGGCAAGTCTGCCATGAGCATAGGCCAGACCTTTTGAGTCAACAGCAGATTTGGTCAGATTAAGAAGACTATCTATTTCTTTCTGCTGACCAAAAGAAAAGGTCTGCAAAAGGATCAGAGCAAGAATCAGCAGAGAAATTCTCATATAAAGAAATTAATGGTCTAAATGCATCCCAAGCTACCCAAAAGGTACAAAATTAGTTTAGGAGGTTATACCCGAAATTGTTCTTCAGGGAAAACCCTGATCTTTGGATGATTTTCCCCTAAATTATCGCAAAAATACCTTCCATATTTTTCCACAAAATTTGTTAATAACTTAAATGCTTATAAAAGTGCTAAAAACCTATATTCCATAGGGTATTCCGTATATTTGCTAGATTGCAAAATTAATATTACAAAGAGCTATTTTATTCTATGAGCGAAGCCGAAAATAAGAATCAATATTCAGCAGATAGTATCCAGGCCCTGGAGGGTATTGAACATGTGCGAAAACGTCCCTCGATGTATATTGGCGATGTGGGCGTTAGGGGCTTGCATCACCTTGTTTACGAAGTAGTGGATAACTCCATCGATGAGGCTATGGGTGGGCATTGCGATACGATTCATGTTACTATTAATGAAGACAACTCCGTTACCGTTAAGGATAATGGCCGGGGTATCCCGGTAGACATGCACAAGAAAGAAGGGGTATCTGCCCTGGAGGTTGTGATGACCAAAATTGGTGCTGGGGGTAAATTCGACAAAGATTCCTATAAGGTCTCCGGCGGATTGCACG
>JBDNAQ010000171.1:0-5089 GCA_039768345.1 Flavobacteriaceae bacterium | reverse complement strand
GCAGAAAACTTTTTTGAACCGGAGATCCTTCCCGACCGTTATATTCTTGCCGTCCACGATCCTCAATATTTCGAAGATTTACAGGCAAAACGGATTGAAGGTCTTGCTGCGCGAAAAATAGGTTTTCCATTAAGTGATAAGCTTATCATTCGTGAACGGATTATCGCCGATGGTACGGTAAAAGGCTGTGAATTTGCGCTCGCCCATGGTATTGCAATGAATATTGCCGGTGGCACCCACCATGCCTATAGCAATCGTGCTGAAGCATTTTGCCTGCTCAATGACCAGGCCATCGCAGCCCGTTATCTGCTCGATACAGGAAAGGCAAGGCAAATTCTGATTATTGATCTAGATGTGCATCAGGGAAACGGCACGGCTGAAATATTTTCAAACGACAGTCGGGTTTTCACTTTTTCCATGCATGGTGAAGGAAATTATCCGTTTCAGAAAGAGAAGTCGGACCTTGATATTCCATTAAAAAAGGGCGTTTCAGACCTTCAATATCTCGAAATCCTTGAACAGCAATTAGAATTGCTGATACATGGGCTGGAACCAGATTTTATATTCTATCTCTGTGGAGTAGATATTCTGGAAACCGATAAGCTGGGAACTCTTTCACTTAGTAAAGATGGATGCAGGCAACGCGATGAAATGGTATTGACGGCCTGTTATAAGGCAGAAATCCCGGTTCAATGCAGCATGGGAGGTGGTTATTCGAAGGATATTGAGATCATCGTAGATGCCCACGCCAATACTTTCAGATTGGCACAACAGATTTGGTTTTGATCGGGTATATCATAACAGTCATGGATTTCGGTTAGTGCGGTTTTTAAACCCTGATACCAAAGCAACAGATTTAAAGAATTCGTACCTTTGAAATAAATTATCGATTATGTTAACAGCGAAAATGGAAAAGGCGTTAAACGACCAGATCAAGGTAGAAGCGGAGTCTTCACAAGTTTATCTTTCGATGGCTGCGTGGGCAGAAGTGAAGGGTCTGGAAGGTATTTCGCAGTTTATGTATAAACACTCCGATGAGGAACGCATGCATATGCTCAAATTGATCAAATATGTAAACGAGCGTGGCGGGCATGCCATTGTTTCAGCTCTAAAAGCGCCGGAAACCGATTTTGGCTCCTTTCAGAAAATGTTCCAGGACCTTTATGAACACGAGATATTTGTCTCTAAGAGCATCAACGAACTGGTACATGTTTCACTTCAGGAAAAAGATTATGCAACCCATAATTTTCTCCAGTGGTATGTAGCCGAGCAGATCGAGGAAGAAGCACTGGCCCGAACAATTTTAGACAAGATCAATCTCATTGGCAACGATAAAGGTGGTTTGTATCTTTTCGACCGCGATGTCCAGCTAATTACGGTAAAAAGCGCCGCTGCGGATACAGCTGAATAAATTTATTTAGATTGAATATAAATAATTATATTTGTTGGTGACATTCGGGTCACCAAATGGGAAAGAAAAAGAAAGCACGGGCAAAACTCAAAAAATGGCGTAAAATCGTTCTGTCCTCTCAGGCTCCGGTAGTGGATTTAAGTCCGCCCAAAATTTGCAAGACCAAGTGCTGTAAAAAATACTGCAAGCGAGAGAATAAACGATGTAAGCGATGTCCCTGTTATGATCTTTTGAAAAAAGTGGCTTAGTAAGCGTATTCAACAAGTTAGTTTAAGTGTAAAAAAAATCCCTGTGGTATATCACAGGGATTTTTTGTTGCTGCTTATTTGCCGAGCATAAGCAATTCATTGCAGCGCACTTCGCTCACATAGCGCTTTTCGCCTTCTTTATTCTCATACGATCTGTGAACTAATTTCCCTTCTACCGCCACCTCTTTGCCTTTGGTGAGGTAGTTTTCAATAATCTCGGCGGTTTTTCCAAAAGCCACCACGTTGTGCCATTGCGTTTCCGTTACTTTCTCCCCTTGGGAATTACGGTAGGTCTCGTTCGTGGCGACGGAAAACCGGGCCAGTTTTGAGCCGTTATCGAGGTTCACAATCTCGGGGTCCTGCCCCAAATTTCCAATCAACTGTACTTTGTTTCTAAGTGCGTTCATCTTACTATTATTTTACGATTAAACAGTTAATACTATCGGTTACTACAACACGACAGGGCAAACATAAAACCGGGAGCTCCAATGATTCGGTTCGGAATTACTTATTTTCGTTTGTAATCATTTGTAGTCGTTTGCAAATATTTATATATTTGATAAACAAACGCTTATACAATATTACTGTGGAAAAAAATCGCGCTTGCCTTGAATGCGGCACTACAATAAAAGGGCGGATAGATAAAAAATTCTGTTCGGACTACTGCCGGAACGCTTATAATAACAAGCTCAACAAGGATAGCAAAAACCTGGTCCGGAATATCAACAATCGCCTGCGTAAGAATTACAGGATTCTCGACAGTTTTCCGTTAAAAGATGGCAAAACCCGCACTACCAAAACCCGTTTGCTGGATAAAGGATTCGATTTTGATTATATCACCAACCTCTATACCACCAAAAAAGGCACTACTTATTACTTCATATACGATCTTGGTTATCTACCACTGGATAACGACTACTATATGATCGTAAAAAGGGAATAAAGTTTTGGTTAATACCGTCCAGATGTAAGTCGGCGTAAAGGAGTTTTACAGATCTATTTCCAGTTATGGCCGCTTAGCTTTAAAGCAGCAATAACGATATCTTTCCGACTGATCTGTCCTACCACAAGGTCGTCTTTTAAAACAGGGAGCCGCCTCCGGTTATTTCTATGGAAGACGCCGGCTGCATCAAAAATACTCATATCATGCGGGATGGTTTCCACGTCTTTGGTCATGAATCGTTCAACACTGGCATCCAAAATAGGCTGGTTAAAATATCGGCTCTCAGAAATCTGTTTCATGCAATCGGCTTCAGAAATAATCCCAACCAAAAATCCATTTTCATCAAGCACAGGTCCGCCCGAGATCTTATGTTTTGCAAAATGCTCCATAACCTGAAGAATGGACTGCTCAGGATTAAAGGTCACCAGCTTCCTGCACATATAGTCTTCTACCAGAATGGGAGCATTGTACTCTTTGCTTGAATCCGCCTTGGCTCTTCTTCCCCGAAAACTCTTGATTCCCATGTTCGATTGGTTTTTGGTTAATCTTAAATATAATCAAATTCCTAATACCATTAGAAAAAAGCCGATAAAATACAAGTATTCTATGTGCTTAAATCCATATAATTGATAAATTCACGCTATGAAGAAATATAGCTATCCATTAAGCTTTTTGGTCATTATTGGGCTCATTTTTTGGGTGTTTAAAGCCACAATGCCTTCCTACAAGGCAAGTGAAAAACCACAGGTAGATGGTTTTTCCACCAAAAATGCATTGGAGCATGTAAAAAAAATAGCGCAGGAACCACATGCCGTCGGTTTCAAAGCCCATAGCAAGGTGCGGCAATACCTCATTGAGGAATTGAGAAAATTGGGATTGAAACCCGAAATACAGGAAGGTTATACAGCTGGAGACTGGGGTAATCTTAGCAAAGCCATCAATGTTTTATCCAGAATAAAAGGGACAGGTGAAGGTAAGGCGCTTATGCTCCTGTCTCATTACGACAGCAGTCCACATTCATCCTATGGTGCCAGTGATGCAGGCAGCGGGGTCGCCACTATACTGGAGGGGATCAGAGCCTTTTTATCACAAAATCCCAAGCCGGTTAATGATATTATAATCTTATTTACAGATGCCGAAGAACTAGGCCTTAACGGAGCGGATCTGTTTGTCAACAATCACCCCTGGGCTGAAGACGTTGGCCTGGTCCTTAATTTTGAGGCAAGGGGCAGCGGTGGACCCAGTTATTTGCTGATTGAGACCAATCGCGGTAACGCAAAACTGATCGAGGAATTTATTGCTGCAGAACCCGAATTTCCGGTGGGTAATTCACTTGCATACAGTATTTACAAATTACTGCCCAACGATACTGATTTAACGGTTTTCAGGGAGGATCGGGATATCGATGGTTTCAACTTTGCCTTTATCGATGATCATTACGATTATCATACGTCCAACGACCGTTTTGAGCGTTTAGACCACAATAGCCTGGCGCACCAGGGAAGTTACCTGATGCCACTGCTGTCTTATTTCAGCCAGAGCGACCTGAATGACTTAAAAAGCCTCAACGACTACATCTATTTTAATTTACCTCACTACAAGTTGGTTACATATCCATTCGAGTGGATCTGGCCCCTATTGGGTGTGGCCGTTTTGTTTTTTACCTTATTGATAGTCTATGGGTTCAGGAAGAAAAGACTGAGCCTGAAAGGAAGTTTGAGCGGATTTATTCCAAGCCTCATCATATTAGCAGTGAATGGAGTTATAGGATATTTTGGCTGGTCAGTTCTATTAAAACTATACCCGCACTACGCCGATATCCAACAGGGATTTACCTATAACGGTCACAGCTATATCATCGCCTTCGTTTTGTGCTCGCTGGCCGTGTGCTTCTATTGCTATCACAAGTTTCGTAAAATCGGGCTTGCCGATCTTATGGTAGCGCCGCTTTTGATCTGGCTTATACTCTGCTGGGCAACGGCACAATATCTGCCCGGAGCAAGTTTTTTCGTAATCCCTGTCTTTACAATGCTGCTGGCCTTTATGATGATCTTGCATCAGGAAAAACCCAATATATTCCTTCTGCTTTTTCTTGGAATTCCGGCCTTATGGATATTTGCTCCATTTGTCGAGATGTTTCCGGTGGGCCTTGGGATGAAGATGATCATTACAAGTACCTTGTTAACATCGCTTGTGTTTTTTCTTCTCCTGGGCGTTTTTGGATTCTATAAGTCAAAAGCGCGATGGGCCGCTCTCGCCCTTCTGGTCGGATTTGGATTTTTTCTAGCTGCCCATCTTTCCTCAGGTTTCGACGAGGAAAATCCTAAGCCCAGTAGCCTATTATATGTTTTGAATGCCGACAAATCAACGGCACAATGGGCCACCTATGAGAGGGTTCCCTCCGAATGGACCTCCCAGTACCTCGATGAGGATCGGGCGGTTCCTGATCGGCAAAAGAGCAAAACCATCAGCAGTAAATACAGTGCT
>JBDNAQ010000170.1:0-6621 GCA_039768345.1 Flavobacteriaceae bacterium | reverse complement strand
CTAGAGCGGCCGTGCAACCATGATTCCGATATTGTTTTTAATACCGGCAAGATACTCGGCTAATGGCTTGTCTGAGACTTCAACTTCTCCAGAAATCGAAGCATGAAGCAGGTAGATACGGCCGTCTGCTTTCCGGTGTGCAAATCCTGTATGGGTTACATCGAGTCCTTCGATGGAGGTAGCCAGCGCGATGATGTCGCCATCCTCAATCCTGGATTCCACAGCATTGATTTTGTCTTTTGGGATATAACAAAGCTCATTCCCACTGAGCATTTCTTCGGTAGTCTGCAAATGCTCAAAACTCTTATCATCTCCAAGGCCCGGATAGAGTTCCCTGTGTGAGGTCATAAAGCTGATTTCCTTTTTAGTTTTTACACCCCCTAGCTCGCATGAAATATTCCGAACCAAACCCTTAATCTCATTGTTGTATAGCCAGTCTGAAAAATAATGCAGCCTGGAGGAATATCCCGCAAGGTCGCCGTCTCTATACCGAATATTAGTCAGGATACTGCCAAACGCTTCAAATTCATCGGCTTCCTTTTTGAGCATAAGGGAGAATGCCAGAACATTCTCAACATAAGTGGTGCAGTCAAAACCTCTGAGATTGATGATCAGTTTTTCATCTTCGTGTATTTCCAGGGTCTTACTGTGGTATGGCATTCCGGCAAATGTTTTGCCAACAGCTACAACAGTCCCACCCATATCGGGCTGGTCGAGCGTTTTGATTTCCTCAACCTTTACCTCAAATGCCTGTTGATCTTCTTCTAAATAACTGAGGTTTTGTGCCGTAGAAGAGACCGCCGTAATAAAGAACAGGAATGAAATAAAGATGAAACGCACTTTTGAAGCTTTCTTAAACAAATCTACAAATTAGAATCCGAGTGAACTATAGGCCGAGTCGGCTTCCGGATGATAGACTATGGCACGAGCCCTGTCTTTCAACTCAAATTCCTCGCTTACGTAATCCATTGCACTTTGGTCTGTGTCCATATCACTCATACGATAGCCGTCGTTCTTGTAAAAGTACTCAGTCTGTAGTTCGTCCGAGTTTTTATAAGCGACCAGATGTACTTGGAAATTTTTATCGAAATCCTGATTACTTCTGATCTTGAAATAATATCCGGAATAGGTTTTATCACCTAGTTTCAGACTTTTAGTTCCCAGGTAGAATACTTCGTCCTTGCTCGCGATAAAATTCCTGTCTTCGAAGACAGCGCTTTCGGCAAGGGCCTCCTGAACGCGATATAAGGAAGGAAACAGTTGGGTCTTCCCGATAGAGCTCAACCGTTCGAAAAGTAAAATTCTGCTGTTGATATCTCCAGCCAGCGAATCGAGGAGATGACTTGGTACACGTTCTTCTTCAGAGACCATCAGACCGGCTAAAGTAACTCTCAGCTCAGGTGATTTAACCTCTTTTAATCGGGCAAAAAATCGTTCTACCTCTTTTATTTTCTTGTAAGGATGAAGAAGTATGGCGTAGTCTTCAAGAAGTTCCGTAGTACTACGTCGTGAAAGATATTGAGAAGATCGTTGAATGTGAGTGCTTCCTTCCCTGGCTAAATGTCGCTTAAGTTGTATCCTGGCATCGGTGATTAGTTGATCGACATGCTTTTTGTAGGAAGAACTCCTGATCATGCCCTCGGATTTCAGATCGGCCAGAAGCGAAAAGATCTCCAACTTATACTCTTGCACATTGCCATAGTCCAGGAGTTCAGGGAAGAGTATTTTTGCTGTCGCCAAATCTTTTTTATAAGGCTTAAAAATCCTGCTTATCTCTTTGGTGCTCGAGACCAGGGGTAAATCCTGCGCCATTAACTCCAACAGGAGTAAAGAAGATTCGTCCGAATTGTTCTTAGACAAAGACTGTAGGATTTTCGCCTGCGCCATGGAATTCCCATAACACTTTTGATAGAATTCCTTAAAAAACTCCCAGCTGCCTTCAGGCTCAAGATCACCTAATTTTTGGATCAGGTGCGACTGGATATGCCGTGTTTCCTGATCATATTCAAACCCGGCGATATAGAATTCAAGGGAGTCGATATGAGATCGATCGAAGTAAGGGAAGCGATAGCCCTTATAAACAATGCTGTCTCCAACGCGCAGGGCATTAAAGAATTCCTTCGATTTATCTTTAACAAGCGGCCTGCCCACCAGGGTATCCAGAGGTTCAAAATTATCGAAAAATTCCGATACAAATCTACTCGGTGTTTCCTCTGTATCTACTATGGCTTTTAACTCATAGAGTACCCCACCCTTTACCACGTTTTTCACCAGGATACCACGAGTGCTTAATGAATCAGAAGCGATAAACTGAAGTTCGTGAACTTCGTTTTTCCTCTCGAGTATTTCCTCTTCAAGAATTAGAAAATCCTTTTTCCTGTACTGGTTTTTTCTGAGCGACCATAATGAATCTATATTGGGAAAAGCCAGCAGATCGTGCCCTTTATTGAATTCAACTGAAATGGCCTCACTGTTCTTATTCTGATAAAAGGTTTTTTTGGTATATGGGTTATAAGATTTGGTCTTCGATTGCTTGCGGAAATACCCATTGCTATTTTCAACAAATCTTTTGGGTTTAACGGGGGAAATTGTGGTAAATAACATGGCGGTATCCCTGATCTTTTCAAAGGCTTCCGGATAGGCTTCCTGTTTCAAATTAAACGAATCGAAAAAAGCATCAGCCTCGTCTTTTTGACAGCTCAGACTACCTAGCATATAGTAATCACCACGGTTTAAAATCGTTTTCAGATAAAGAACCCTCCCTTCTTCATGGTCGAAAACCGCCTGCGATCGTATAGATTTTTCTTCCGAGGGATCGAATTCACCTTCCAGTCCGAGTTCCTGATAAAATCGCTTTTGAATTTGTTGTAATTCGAACTGATCCTCTTCCAGGTATTTGAGATCATTAAGACTGGCACGGCGAAGGAAATAATAGGCGCCTGAAGTGGGCTGATAAGCCTCGATCATGCGTACCCCGAAGCGCGAAGGATTATAAAATGTATAATCACCCGGCATGGAAATTTCAAAATCATCATAGGACGATTGGAGGGAAATCCTTCGTGTTTTTGAAGATTTAAATCTAAGGCTGTCAAAAATCCGGTCGGAATAATCAAGCACATATTCACCTTCTCCCGACATTTTGAAGATCAGTATTTCCAGAGGTTTGATAAAAATCTGGTATCGTTGAAAGTCCCCATTTTTAAGCTTGTTGATAATATTGATGCCCTGAACACCACTTCGGATGATTTGTTCATTTCTGATAATCTCACCGGGGATATTTTCGAATAGGAGTTTTTCGATATCCTCCAATGTGAAGGAAGCCTCCCTGAGGAACGAATAGGAAGGGATCCGATTGACCATTATATAGCTACCATTGGCCAGATCCGGAGAAACGTATACAGTAGTTTTGTTTTCAGCTACCGGATATAATTTATTTGGAAGCAACAGTTCAAAACTTAAATCTTCGGGAGACTGGTATACAAGTGGGGTTGGCCTTATTTTCTTTTCAAATTGCTGCTTTAATTGCCGGCCTTTAGATGTAGAACCTGAAACCAAAGGCAGAACGGAATACCCTTTGTTCTTAAGGAGTTGTAGAACTCCATGAGCTCCGGGAAGATGCGCCGCTCCTATACCTGCGAATACTTTTCCGTTTTGCATTACGCTATCGAGGCTTTCGGTCATGTTCTCATTGCGGATGTACAACATGTTCTTACGATAGTAATCGGTGTACATCGCACGATCGATGGAATCGAGCAGGTCGATGTTCCGCTCGCGGTAGGCATTTTGCATCAGGTAATTCAGATCCTGTCCCTGCATCTTTTTTTGAAGCCATTCATCCGGTTTGTTTTTCATGGCATTCATACTGGCCCTGGCTACCAAGGTTGAAGACTCCTCCAAATTTTCCAAAGCCACTATGGTCTTACCGAACTTGGCGCCTGCCTGGTAAATAAACATGTCCAGGTAGGTTTCTTCTTCGAAATTTTGGTCGTATTCGTTAGTCCGGTAAAGTATATTGTTGATCAGCCGGTCATCGAAGGCCAGATAAGCGGCAATTTCCTTGACCTCCGGCGCTTCCAATAAAAAAGCATTCCGATAAAATCCTTTGCCCTCGAATCCATATCCGAGACCATAACCATTTGGGCTGTGATGTATTTCATTATCCAACCAGGTATCAGGATCAGATTCCAGCGCAACGATATCGCTATTTTGAAGTGCTTCGAAGAATACATCGTCTAGTCTGAAAGCAATTTTCTTACTAACGTGCATCGTGCCGTAGAGGTAAGAAGACTCCGTTAATCCATTACCGGAAATCTCCCATAACAAACTGTTTCGGTCCTGTGCTTTTAGGACAAATGAAAGACATAGAAATGTTAAGGTGCAGGCTAAGCGCATCTTTTGGTTACATTTGGGATCTCGCGCCTGAGCAGGCTTGGACGCTAGCCTTTTTGATGTTAAATCTTCATGGTCGGTTATTCCATAGAAGTTGCTTATAAGCTTATCACGAAAAGGTAACGTCTTAAACTAACGGTTTTTAAAGGCATGTATTATTTTAGCGCTGTTAAAAAAAATATCCGGGCAGCCAGAGCCTCAATTACCCGGATAAGGCTATATTTCTTATGAAAAAAGGTGTTTTACTGGTGAATTTGGGATCTCCTGACAGCCCCGAGCCAAAGGATCTCAAACCGTACCTCGACGAATTTTTAATGGATGAAAGGGTGATCGATGTACCTCTATGGCTTCGAAATATTATTGTTCGGGGGATAATACTGAGAACACGACCCAAAAAATCGGCTAAAGCCTATAAAAAGATATGGTGGGACGAAGGTTCCCCACT
Organism: Flavobacteriaceae bacterium; assembly: GCA_039768345.1. Lineage (GTDB taxonomy): Bacteria > Bacteroidota > Bacteroidia > Flavobacteriales > Flavobacteriaceae > JAHEJJ01. Next base: position 1,787 of record JBDNAQ010000170.1, on the reverse strand, counting down.
GATCGTGATTTCAAAACGTTTTCAGGGAAAAGTACAGGAGAAGACAACGCTCCCGGTTGCACTGGGGATGCGATATGGATCCATGCGTATTCAAGATGCAATGGAATCTCTTCGGAGGCAGGGGGTAGAAGAAGTACTGCTAGTGCCACTTTATCCTCATTACGCCATGAGCTCCTATGAAACGGTGGTGGTAAAAACTATGGAAATTCAAAAAGAGCATTTCCCTGAGTTGAATATAGTAACCATGCCGGCCTTTTATAGCAATCCGGAATATATAAAAGTTCTTTCCGATTCGATATCCGATCACCTGGAGGGTTTTCCTTTTGATCATATTTTGTTTTCTTATCATGGTATTCCAGAACGTCATATCAGGAAATCGGATCCCACCCGCTTCCATTGCCAGATTGATGACCGGTGCTGCAGTATAAATTCTGTTGCCCATAATACATGTTACAGACACCAATGCTATGATACTACAAAACGGGTAATAAAAGAATTGAATTTACCCGCGGAAAAAGTCAGCAGTTCTTTTCAGAGCCGCTTAGCTGGAGATCCATGGCTAAAGCCTTATACCGATTATGAATTCGAAAGGCTGGCAGAAAATGGCAAAAAGAACCTGGCTGTAATCACACCTGCATTTGTAAGCGATTGTCTGGAGACCCTCGAAGAAATAGCGATGGAAGGGAAGGAACAATTTCAGGAAGCCGGTGGTGAGAAGTACATCCATATCCCTTGTTTGAATGACCGGGATGAATGGGTAACCCTTATGAGTACATGGATTAATCGTTGGGAACAAAACGGTGATTTACCGGTCTAGTCAATCGGGAGATTTGTGATTCCGGTGTTTTTCAAGATCAGGATCCTCTTGCCCGACACTAATTTCTCCACTCAGTTAAAAACGAGTGAAATATGTCTAAAATATCATCAGATCAGTTAGGGACCGATCCTATTGGCAAATTACTGGTACGCCAGGCGGTACCGGCCTCCATCGGCATTCTGGTGATGAGCCTCAATATTTTAGTCGACACTATTTTTGTAGGGAACTGGATCGGTTCGATCGCCATAGCAGCTATCAATGTTGTGCTGCCGGTTTCTTTTTTTATCGCCGCATTGGGTATGGCGATTGGGATCGGCGGCAGTAGCATTATTTCCAGGGCCCTGGGTGCCGATAACATACAACGGGCACGCAAGACCTTTGGAAATCAGATTACTCTTACCTTATTATTGACTATAGGAATGGCCTCTTTAGGGCTATTTTACGTCGATGATCTGATCCCGTTATTCGGAGGCAAAGGAGCTATTTTTGAACCGGCAAAGGTCTATTATACCATCGTTTTATATGGGGTGCCTTTTCTGGCGCTTTGCATGATGGGGAATACAGTGATTCGGGCAGAGGGCAAGCCCCGCTTCGCCATGATCGCGATGATCATCCCATCTGTAGGGAACCTGGTGCTCGACTATATTTTTATCTACATTTTTGAATGGGGAATGTTTGGCGCAGCATGGGCCACTACGGGAAGCTATTTGCTGTGTTTCGTATATATCTTCTGGTACTTCAGATCTCCTAATTCAGAGCTAAAGATCATCATCCGGGATTTTTACCTGGACCGGGGTATTCTCAGGGAAATCGGCGCTCTGGGATTTGTCACCTTATCCCGCCAGGCTGTCACCAGCATTACCTATTTGCTGATGAATAATATACTCTTTAATCTGGGAGGCGAACCCCTGATTGCCGTCTATGCTATAATCGGAAGAATGCTGATGTTCGCATTTTTCCCTGTCTTTGG
>JBDNAQ010000169.1:0-10160 GCA_039768345.1 Flavobacteriaceae bacterium | reverse complement strand
TATACCGCCCCGAGAAAGGAAGGATCTCTTTTGATTCCCATCCCCTTTCTCCTTTTTTGATACCGATAAGAGCCCGGATACTTTGTTTATGATTACCCAGGGTGTAGATGATCTCATCGCCTTCCGGACTGATGGCGATATCTCTTTCATAGAGTGATGTCGAAATAGAACCTTCCCCAAATAGCTCCAGTTCTCCTTTGTATTGGAGATCGGGTACAATTGGGTTCTTTCTGCCGCATTGGGAAAGATAACCCGCTGTTATAAGACAAATGACAGGAACAAGGCTTGAGCGAATATTTTTGACTAATTTACTTCTCACCTTCATTCGATTATGATATCGGGCTGGTTCTTAACGTGGAATTCAAATATATCGGGCCTGGAATAATGTCCGTTAACATCAAAGTCGAGCTTGCTTCTAACGATATCGTCCAAATCCAGTTCTGCGATTAAAACCCCCTGCTCATCAAAAAGAGGTCCTGCGAGGATCTCGCCCAACGGGGATATAATGACACTGCCTCCACGGCAAATCAGATCAGGATCAGCGGGGAGTAATTTTTGGTAATTATCAGGATACATGGAACGCCGGAAATATTGATTACAACCCAGTACAAAACACCTTCCTTCCAGGGCGATGTGCTTTAACGTGTCGATCCAGGTATCTCGTGCATCTGCCGTAGGGGCAATATAGATCTCAACGCCTTTGGAATACATGGCCATACGTGCCCCGGGCATATAGTTTTCCCAGCAAATAAGGCCGCCAAGCTTCCCTTTTTTTGTTTGGAAGCTTACCAATGATTCTCCGGAACCTTCACCCCAGATCAATCGTTCCGTCCCGGTGGGCTTTAATTTTCGATGGATCCCAAGCAATCCGCGAGAGGGCGAAATATAGAGGACCGAGCAATACAAGGAACCGCTTTTAGTTTCCTTCTCGGTCACGCCCATGATGAGGTAAACATCTTGTTTTTTGGAGAGTTCTTCCAGGAATTCCATGTCTTTCGAATAAGGATCGAAAGATTCTTTTGAAAAATGCAGGTAATGATCTCTGCCTTCTTTAGTGCGGCTGCCTACTTTGGCGCCAAAGGTAAAGCCCCTCGGATAGCCAGGAATAAAGGATTCGGGAAAGACCAATACTTCGCATCCTTTACCGGCGAATTCTGCCGTGATTCTACCTATCTTGTCGAATGTGGCGGCCTTATCAAAAAAAACAGGACACTCCTGTACAACCCCTACAGTAACTTTCATCGGTTTGCTGTCTTGAACTGAAGCACATTACGGCTTTCACTCAAATATGATAAATTTTTTAGATCAACCTAACTAAATACCCAAAATTATTTTAGCAATCCAGAAATAGATCAGTATCCCAAAGATATCATTGCTGGTGGTGATAAAGGGGCCGGTAGCTATTGCCGGATCGATTCCCCGTTTATGCAGGAAAAGTGGTATAAAAGTACCTATGATGCCGGCCACAATGATCACAACGATCAGTGAAATGGAAATGGCAAAGGCGGTAGGCAGGGTTCCTTTCCAAAACCATGTGAATAGCAGGAGGACGATGGCAAGGATCACTCCATTCAGTGTAGCCAGAAGCATTTCCTTGATCAACCGATTGCTGATACTCCCTTTTAGATCATCGTTTGCGAGCCCCTGTACAATTATTGCACTCGACTGGACCCCGACATTCCCTGCCATGGCCGCGATCAAGGGCGTAAAAAAGAAGAGGATGGCGTGTTGGCTTATCATTTCCTCAAACCCGCCCATAATGGCGGCAGCACCCACACCTCCAACAAGTCCTAGAAAAAGCCAGGGCAAACGGGCTCTGGTAAGCTCCCAGATACTGTCGTCTGCTTCTACTGATTGAGAGATACCGGCTGCCATCTGGTAATCCCTCTCGGCTTCTTCGCGGATCACATCTACAATATCATCGATGGTGATTCGCCCAACCAGCCGTCCGATTTCGTCGACAACCGGGATCGCTTCCAGGTCGTATTTAGACATGATCTTGGCTACTTCCTCGGGGTCTTCATTTACGTTAACCGAATCGACCCTGTGAATAAAAACATCTTTTATCGGGGTGGTAGTCGATGTGGTCAACAGATCTTTCAACGAAAGCCTGCCTTTAAGAATGTCATCATCGTCTACCACATAAATGGAATGAACCCTCCTTACGTTTTCCGCCTGTGCACGCATCTCCTTTACACAGGTAAGGACGTTCCAGTTTTCATTCACTTTTACGAGCTCTTTAGCCATCAGCCCCCCTGCCGAATCCTCATCATATCGCAGGAGATCTACAATATCCTTTGCATGTTCCCGGTCTTCGATTTCGGAAATAACTTCTTGCACGATTTCCTCGGGCAACTCAGCGACGATATCTGCGGCATCATCAGTATCGAGCTCCTCAAGTTCTTCAGCAATTTCCTTGGAAGAGAGATTGCTTAAGACATCCTCCCTTACATCTTCATCGAGCTCGGTGAGGACATCCGAGGTTTTGTCACTATCGAGGAGTTTTATCAGATAGATGGCTTGATCTGTATTCAACTCATTGGCGATCTCGGCTATATCCGCATAGTGAATTTCTTGCATCATAGCGACCAGATCGGAATTCTTATGTTTTTCAATAAGCTCTCCGATATGAGCGAGTAATTCGTCTGTAAGCTTAAACGGTGTCATGTGCTATCTGCTCTGTCAGCGTAATAAAATCGGCTACCGCCAATTGTTCCGGACGCTGGTCAAAGATAGCATCTTCTTTTAAATTATCTGAAAGCCCAAAGGTTTTTAGACTGTTTCTAAGGGTCTTTCTCCTTTGATTAAAAGCTGACTTTACTACTTTAAAAAAAAGCTTTTCATCGCAGGGCAGGTTCAGCTCTGGCCTGCGCCTCAGGCGTATTACTGCCGACTCTACCTTGGGTGGTGGCACGAAGACTTCCGGAGGTACAGTGAAGAGATATTCTGTCTCGTAAAAAGCTTGAACCAGGACAGAGAGGATACCATAGATCTTATTACCCTCTTTTGCACATATCCTTTGAGCTACCTCCTTTTGGAACATACCTGCAAATTCGGGAACATATGCCCGCAGATCGATCACTTTAAAAAGGATTTGCGTAGAAATATTATAAGGGAAATTCCCGATAACCGCGAAGGGCTGATGGTCGAAATACGATAGTACGTCGAATTTTAGAAAATCTCCCTGAACGATTTCAAAGCTATTATTGGTTGCCATCTCCGTGGCATGTTCTAGGGTAAAAACAGTTTCCAGGTAATCAATAGATTCACGGTCTAATTCCAGCGCGGCCAATCGTACTGGTTTATCGAGAAGGTACTTGGTAAGCACGCCGGTTCCAGGCCCAATCTCCATGAGATTCTTATAGCCTTTGTACGTTAGGGTGTCCGCAATTTTGGCTGCTATTTCCTCGCTTTTCAGAAAATGTTGCCCCAGGTATTTTTTGGCTTCTACGGGAAATGACCTCCGCGTTCCGGAGCTCCTCTTTCCCTGTTTTTTTCTCTTTGACCTTCCCATTGCTGGTCCTTTATTCCTCAGTGGATTTTCCTGTATAGACCCAGCATTCCTTACCTGAATCCAGCGTCGCGCGTAAACGCTTATAGGCTACACCCTCGTAGGCATCGGTCTTTAACAGCTCCTTATTGGTCACCATATAGACCACTCCTTCAACAGAATCTTCGGGAACATTGGTATTGACGATCACCGGATATGCCCCCGCCACCTTATGATCCGAAATCCGGTATCCTCTTAAAATATCAGGGCTTCCCGAAAGGCGTCTTGAATAAACCGCGGCCTGGATCATATCGTCTTGAAGTGTACCATAAGTAAAAAGATATTCTGTGGCGCCGAGCAGTTCTACATTTTGTTGAGAGATCAGCTCTAACTCGGTTCGAAAGGCGACAAATTTACCCTCAAAACGGCGTATTCCATCTTCCCTCAGTCTTTCAGCATCTTCATCATAATATTGTGCCAGATGATCTTTACTCAAGCAGCTGTATTGTATTGAATAGGTAATACCGCCCATTTCTTCTTCCACCATAACCCTGCACATTTTTGCTTCGGTAAACTTTCCGGTAGATAGCATTTCTGGGATATGATTTTCTTTCATCCATTGAAGCCATCTGTCGTGAACAGACTCATCGATGTTGATGGTAACATTGTATATATACATAGAATTTTCCGCTACAGGGCCTAATTTATGGAATCTCCCCGAAGAAGACGGAAATTTTTGCGAGCCTGAGGAAAAAAGTAGCTGTCCTGGTAGTTATAAATGATCCTTTCGTAATGAACCATGGCTTTCTGAGGATTATCCAAAACTTTTCTGTAGAGCTCTGCCAGTGCAAAATGTGCATCATCGGCCAGGATTCCATTTCCATAGAATTCCACAATTTTAATGTAGTTGAATTCGGCTGAGCTATAGTTCTCTTGTTGTTCGAAAAGTTCACCCTGCTTGAGCAAGGCATCATCTTCTATCTTTTCTCCTTTATGGTTTTCAAGTATATCGTTAAAAAGAGCGATGGCGTCATCGGTTTTATTCTGATAGGCCAGCAGGTCTGCGCGGGCGAATTTCTTCAAAGCGGTCTGGGTGGAATCTTCAAAAGAATTATCAGAAATAAGCAGACTGAGTTGCATAGCATCGTTCGCAATCAGTTGAGAAGTGGAACTTCGAAGAACTTTTAATTGTGTCAGCGCCCAGTCAAAATCTCCTTTGTAGAAACTTGTCTGGGCCACCTTGAACCGTGCATCCTGTCCCAGAACATCATTTTTCAGACTTTTTTGAATTTGGCTAAAGAGGATTAGGGCTCGATTGAATTTTTGATTAAAGACAAGGATATCGCCCAGCGCCAGCTTTACATAGGCTTCCGGAAAACGGGCCAGGGGTAGTTCGAGTGTTTTTTCAAGAATTTCTGCAGCTTCATCGGGGCGATCTCCTTTGAAGGTTAGAAAATTAGCATAAGCGATCTGCAACTGCAGTGTTTCGGCCTGATATCCGTAGCGATCGAGTAGTAATTCAAATTGTTGTTCTATTTGTCCCAGGTCTTTTTTTGAAGTTTTAACGATCAAATCGATATCGATGAGGTGTAATTGAGCATTCAGTGCAACAACAGCTTCACTACTATTCTTTTCTATATATTCGAAAATAGTTCTGGCATCTTCATAGGCATCGTTTTCAATCGCCACTCCACCCAGGCCTTCCATCCGTTGAAATGAACTCCCATCTGCGCGCCTGTAAATAGCTTTTTCCTGCACAAACGCATTATAGTATTGTTTTTGTTGTACAAAAAGCCAGCTTAGGAGCTCATTCCATAGCAGATCGGGGTCTCGCTGAGCCTTTTGAAGCAATATTTTTTTGAGCAGGATATTGTTTTCATTCTGTGGATCAGAATTAATAAAGCTATCGATATTCCTCAACACATTGGCCTTCGAAGTCTTCCCACTCAAAATAAGATCGAGGTAGGAATCAAACATTTTCTCGACATTTCCCTGTTCACCATAAATTCGTGCCATTTGAAAATTATAGTCCAATTCGGGATTTAAATCCATTGCACGGCCATAGGCCTTTAAGGCATAGTCGAGTAAGGCATAACGCTGAAATCTAAAACCCACCCCATAACCGAAATTGGGATTTTCTTCAATGGTTTCGAGGGCCATCTGATAATATTGCTCGGCTGCTCCCGGTTGATCTTGAAGCCGGTAATTATAGCCCAGTTCGATATATATTGTCGGATAGGGATTTCCTGTTTCGATCTTTTCCAGAAGAAAAGTTTCTGCTTTCTGATACTGTTCCAATTGCTGGTAGCATGCTACCAAACCTTCAAAGTAATCAGATCTTCGGGGGTGTTGCCTTACCAGATTTTCATAGAAAACCACCGCTTTTTCGTATTCGCCGTCATTGAAGTATTGTTTGGCGAGAAAATCGTCTTGGCCGTAGGTGAACTGAACAAAAAATAGAATCAGGACGATGCGCTTCACAAGCTGCTTTTTATCAAAGATACGCAGAAAAGAGGAAGATCCTGTTAAGAGAATCCCAATGCACTAGAGTTGCAATGATGCGGAGAACCCTATATCGATTGACTTCTTGATCGATCCTGATTTAATTGATAAGATCGAATCCGGTATAGGGGATGAGTACCTCAGGTATGCGAATTCCATCGGGGGTTTGATTATTTTCGAGCAAACCTGCAACAACACGGGGAAGGGCCAGCGCACTTCCATTCAGCGTATGGGCCAACTGCATTTTATTCTGGTTGTCCCGGAATCTCAGTTTTAATCGATTGGCCTGGTAGGTTTCAAAATTCGACACTGAACTGATTTCCAACCATCTATCCTGGGCCGTGGAGAATACTTCAAAATCATAGGTAAGTGCCGAAGTAAACCCGAGGTCACCCCCACAAAGCCTTAAAATCCTATAGGGAAGTTTCAATTCTTTTAAAATCCCCTTAACATGCTCTACCATGCCTTCAAGAGTATTGTACGAACTATCAGGGTGCTCTATACGGACGATCTCTACTTTATCGAATTGATGAAGCCTGTTCAACCCCCTGACATGCGCACCATAACTACCGGCTTCACGTCTGAAACATGGAGTATAGGCCGTATAACAGAGCGGAAAATCTTTAGTATTGAGGATAGTATCTCTGAACATATTGGTTACCGGCACTTCTGCCGTGGGGATCAGGAAGAGCTTGTCGTCTTTGAGCTCGTACATCTGTCCCTCTTTATCCGGGAGTTGTCCGGTACCAATTCCTGAGGCCTCATTAACAAGCAGTGGCACTTCTACTTCCGTATAACCTGCCTCGGTATTCTTATCGAGAAAATAAGAGATCAATGCGCGTTGTAAGCGCGCGCCTTTCCCTTTATAAACCGGAAATCCTGCACCGCTAATTTTTACCCCAAGCTCAAAATCAATGATGTCGTATTTCTTAGCCAGCTCCCAATGGGGTAGTGCATCAGCACCTAATTCAGGGATGTCGCCTTCCCGGTATATCTCTTCGTTATCCTCCTCTTTACTACCGGCAGGTACAGACTCATGCGGTATATTGGGTATTTGATAAAGTGCGTCTTCCAATGCAGCTGCCGCCTCATTCAGTTGTTCACCAAGGATTTTGGAGTTTTGCTTCAGTTCAGTGCTTCTCACCTTTAGAGTATTGGCGTCTTCAATTTTACCGCTCTTAAATAGCCCACCAATCTCCTTTGAGATCGTATTCGCCTCTGCCAGCATGGTATCGAGCTGAGCCTGCAGTGCACGCCTGCGCTCGTCTAATTCGAATACTTTGCCCAATAATCCGGTGGCATCGATATTGCGTTTTTCAAGTGCGCGGATCAATTGGTCTTTGTTTTCTCTAATGACTTGTAACTGAAGCATAGGGATTGGTTTAAGGCGCAAATTTAGGGACATTTAACCAATGGTACAATGAGGATAGACATTATTGAAAATCATCTAGTCTGGACTTTCGCCGGATTCCCAGGGTGCGGGTAAAATCCATTGATGATGTCTCAATGGGTCCCACGAAACACGACTTAGATCGATCTTCGGGTCTATAAGTCTGGAGGGCGGTCTCCCGTTTATGCTTACTCTCGAATCTGCATAAACCTCAATATCAATTCCTTGTTGGGTATATTTCTCCTTTAGGTGTTGGGCAAATTGCCATATAAAATCTGGGTAAGCCGCTATTTTATTACGTTGCTTTTTGGTTAGATAATGCCTGAGATTGATGTATTCGGTCTTTTGATCTTTCTTATGAACCACCCTAAACATTACGTTGCCGGTACGATTGCGAAGCATCATCCGCCAGCTGAGCCGATGCCCCTCTTCGGTCCATAACACATCCCCTTCTATAAAATGATGCCGTAAAGGCAGTAATAATTGTATCAAAAAGTAGAGTCCGGCAAAGAGCAGCAATGGCTTTTTATATCCGGGAGGTCCTGTTGAAACTGGACTGAATATTTTTTTGCCTTTTAGGAAAAGGCGTTGTATGGTTTCAGGCTCAAAGAAAAATACGGTAAAGGCAAGTGCTAAATAGGGAAAGATCCCAATCTGGAAGACAAGGGAATTAAAGAGGTGAAAAAATATCGAACAACCAAAAGCAAAATTACGGGTGGGCTTCCACAGCAGAGCCGGAATTATGAGCAGATCGAACAGAAATCCCGATATCCCGATAAATTTCTGAAACCAGCTCATTTCGAAAAGACTGCCAACTACCGGGTAGCCCGACTTGCTTTCCAGCAGGATTTCGAGGAAGGTGAAGTTAAGCCAGTCTCCGTAAAGTTTTGCGATTGCAGCATAGGTATATACGATAAATAGCTGTAGAATAACCACCCATTTTACATATGCAAACATGGCATCACTTCGTATTCCGGGTTGTCGCCTGGCATCGAGCGAACAGGCCCGGTGAGCAGGTAAGAAGCACATTATGGAGGCGATAAGCGCCAGCAGGTAATAATGATTGTTGTAAGAGGTTTTCTGCATCAAATAGACGGCCCACCACATCAGTGCAAAGCAGATTATACTTAAGCGATACCTGTATCCCAATGCAATACAGATACCCAGGATCCCCATGATGGCAAAATAGAAATACATCCCATAACCGGGAAGAGGCTGCAGCCAGTCGAACCCGATAAAGTGGAAAGTGAAGTCCGGTTCGATAAAAGCTCTCCTCACCCAGCCGGTAGCGATGGCCCCAAAGCCCTCCAGCGCGATCAAAATACCCAGGAAGATCCTGAAAACAACCAGTGGGCTGTTGTCAATTTTTTGAAAGAGGAATCGGTTGAGCATCAGGAAGAGATTAATCCGAGTGAGAATTTCTTATCTTTCTGAAGTTGATCCCTGAGCGCCTGAACCGATTCAAATTTTACCTCATCCCTGATCCGTTCAAGAAGCTCCACCTGAATTTTCTGACCGTACAAATCCCTGTTAAAATCAAAAAAATGGATTTCCTTGCTTCGGGTCTTGCCATCTACGGTAGGATTATATCCAATATTCATCATGCCATGCACGATTTCCTCATTAAGTTTTGCCCGAACAACATAAACCCCGTTCTTAGGGATTAGTTTATAGGCTTCTTCTATATGGAGGTTAGCCGTGGGAAAGTCTAGTTGCTTGCCTAGCCCACGGCCTTTTTTAACGGTGCCGGTAAGTAAATAAGAATAGCCAAGATAAGCATTGGCGGTTTTTACATCGCCCTCTTCCAGGGCTTTTCTGATCTTGGTTGAACTTACCGAAACATCGTCTATGAGTTGTGCCGGGATCTCTTCTACCTCAAAATCGAAGGTATTGCCGAAGGTGATCAGGTCATTAATGTTGGCGTTTCTGTTTCTGCCAAAACGATGGTCGTAACCGATAATGATCTTTTTTATCTGCAATTGATTTACCAGAATATCACGGACAAATTCTGTAGCCGAGAGTCTCGAAAAGTCTGATGTAAACGGGTGAACGATAAGACATTCGAGCCCCATGTTTTCCAGAATTTGTTGTTTTTCCTCCAGTGTATTTAAAAGTTTGATATCCGAGTCTTTCTGCAAAACCATCCTGGGATGCGGAAAGAAAGTAAGGACGGAAGACCTTAAACCAAGTTCTTTGGCACTATTTATGAGACGTTGAAGTATTTTACGATGTCCTATATGGACACCATCAAAGGTTCCGATAGTAATAGCGCTATTCTGCTTTTTATCGTATTTGGAAATGCTTTGGACCGTGATCACTTAAGAAAAAAAATAAAAAGACTTACATTAGACCTCTCAAATTGCTATGATGAGATCAAAATTACAGCTTGTTTTATCATTTACCCTATTACTGAGCTGCTTTTACCTGAATGCCCAACAATCTTACTGGCATACGGCGACCGCAGACCAGGGAAAAATCCCGTCATTGGACAGGGAACTAAACCCTGCTAAGGCCCGTTATTACACACTTGATAGTGATGCACTCTTTCAAAGGCTTTCACAACAGACCGGCAAAAACGGAAGTAGCGTATTGATATATTTTCCTGATGAAAAAGGCCAGCTCCACCCCTATATGGTGAAAGAAAACCCTGTTTTTGCACCTGAGCTGGCATCGAAATACCCTTCTATAAAGTCATTTTTGGGTTATAGTACGGATAATCCGGGCGAACGAATCCGCTTTAGCTGGTCGCATCGCGGGCTACAGGCCATGATGGTCCAC
>JBDNAQ010000168.1:0-7369 GCA_039768345.1 Flavobacteriaceae bacterium | reverse complement strand
CCTAAAAGAACTCCAATCTATGGTGGAGAATACCGGAGTCGAACCGGTGACCTCTTGCATGCCATGCAAGCGCTCTAGCCAGCTGAGCTAATCCCCCATAATTGCAAGGACCGCAAAGAAAAAACTTTTTAGTCTAGGAACAAAATCCCTGCTGAATTTTTTATGCTTCCTCACTTATCTTGGCACTGAGGATCAATACTGGCACCCTGGACGAAAACTCCGATTTAAGAATAGTATTCTTTTCCCATAATGATTTGAAAAACCCTCTTTTCCTTCTGAAAACACAGAGCATATCAGGATGATGTGATTGAAACTGCTCCAGTACTCCAAGATAGGTTTTGGCGTGTTCAGTGGTGACCATTCCAGAACTCAGGGATTTAAGTGCAGGATTAATCTCGAGATCCTCTTCGGTATGTTTTGGTGTTTTTACCAGTAACAGATTTACGCTGGCTGTAAATTTGTCTTGTATCGATTTTAACGGATTGAGAATTTCCGCATTTTCCAATTTACCTGACCTGAAGGCCGTTAGAATATTTTTAAAAGGCCTGAACACGGTTCCTCTTGGAACCACAAGAGTAGGAATCTCGGTTTGCTTTATGATCTTCCCTGTGGTGTGCCCGAGGTATAATTCTTCTTTTGCATCGTTGCAGCGTGCGGCAATTATGATGAGATCTATTCCCAGGGCCTGGTTTATCTCTTTTAATCCATCGACCAAATCTCCTTTATAAGTAGCAATATTAATTTTTACATCTTTCAAATCGATCTTATCGATAACTTCTTTGAGTCGTTCTTCACTAATTTGCTGTACTTTATTTGAAACATTCGAAAGATTTCCGGCGCCCACAGGTGCGCTGAATACTTCCATGGCATAAACCTTAGCTGAAAATTCGGCAGCAAAATCAACTGCATACTGTAATGTTTCATGTGAATTCGGAGAACTTCCAATAGGTACTAAAATGTTCTTCATAAGGTTAACTAATTAATTAGTCTAAATTTACAGATTAATTTCGATGATTACCCATGATCAGACGCGCAAAGATAGAGGAAATCCCTGAAATATTGGAGCTTACCAATGCTTGCGCCCGACACATGACTGATGCTGGAATCTATCAATGGAATGAACATTATCCCTCCAGGGAGGCTTTTATCAAAGACATATCCCGAAAAGAATTATATATATCAGAAGTCGAAGGCAGAACAATTGGGGTTATCGCAATTACAACACAAATCGATGAGGAATATGTTCCTGTTCAATGGCTGACCCAGACCAGCAACAACCTTTATGTACACCGACTGGCAGTGCATCCGGAATTTCAAGGCCGTGGTTATGCGCAAAAACTCATGTCTTTTGCCGAAAAACAGGCCAGAGAAAAACAGTATATATCGGTAAGACTCGACACTTTTAGCAAGAATTACCAAAATCAAAACTTTTATGAAAAGAGGGGCTATAAAAAGTTAGGCGATATTTACTTTCCCAAACAGAGTGAATATCCTTTCCATTGTTATGAATTGATCCTTTAATACTCTCTTTCTTTGTGAAAACTGCGGTAAATTTTAAATCCATAAATAAGCTGGCTCTACCAGCAACTATAGCTGGAATAGCGGAACCCGTCTTATCGATCACCGACACAGCAATTGTTGGTAACATTCCGGTAGATGGATTAGAATCGCTGGCTGCGGTAGGTATCGTAGGCGCCTTTTTATCCATGCTCATATGGATTCTGGGGCAGACCCGAAGTGCGATCTCAACGATAATATCCCAATATCTTGGAGCCGGCCGGCTAAATGAGGTAAAAACATTACCTGCCCAAGCTATCTTTTTCAATATTCTCCTGAGTCTCATAGTTCTGTTTGGAACTATTTTTATCATGGAAGATATTTTCGGGCTCTTAAACGCCTCAGGGAAAATCCTTGAATACTGTGTTGACTACTATTCAATAAGGGTATGGGGATTCCCGCTTACCCTTTTTACATTTGCGGTCATGGGTATTTTCAGAGGGCTGCAAAATACATTCTGGCCCATGGTCATTGCGACATCAGGAGCTCTCCTTAATATTCTGCTCGATTTTGCCCTGGTCTACGGTGTTAAAGACCTGATTCCTCCCATGTATCTTGAAGGCGCAGCCTGGGCCAGCCTTATTGCACAAGGAGTTATGGCTCTAATGGCCATTGCTCTTCTCATTAGCAAGACAGATATTACGCTCAAACTTCGTTTTCCAATACATCCTGAGATGGGCAGACTGGTTAAGATGAGCCTAGATCTTTTTGTTCGCACTGTAGCCCTTAATGTTGCACTGATCCTGGCAGTACGCGAAGCCACGGCATTGGGAGACCACTATATCGGCGCTCACACAATTGCCATCAATCTTTGGCTTTTTGCGGCTTTCTTTATAGATGGCTACAGTGCTGCAGGGAATAGCATGTCGGGGAAACTATTCGGAGCCAAGGATTACGATGGCCTTTGGTCTTTGGCAAAAAAGATTGTGCGTTACGGCCTGATGGTTAGTCTTATGCTCATGTTAGCAGGGCTTGTACTCTACCGCCCACTGGGAACCTTATTCTCCAACGATGCCATCGTATTACAAACATTCTACAGCATCTTCTTTATCGTTATCCTGGCACAACCCATGAATACAATCGCGTTTGTTTTTGATGGTATTTTTAAAGGTCTTGGTGAAATGAAATACCTTAGAAACGTTTTGCTTGTGGCAACATTTTTAGGATTTATACCGGTACTTTATCTTATGCTTCATCTTGGACTTGGGCTCCAAGGAATTTGGATTGCCCTTACGGTATGGATGGCGATTCGCAGTGCAGCCCCACTATGGAAGTTCAGGCGAAAATTTCGCCCCCTTTTGCAAAAGGTTTAAATTTGATCAAACTCTTCAATATGGGAACCTCTAGAACAAATGGAAGCCTCTATACCCGCAGGGAGCAGGGTATAGCTGTGATAGAATTCGGCCACCCGGCCAGTAATTCATTTGTGTCCGAACTACTGGAGAGGCTCTATAAGGAATTCGACAAGCTATCGGAGGACAAAAGCATTTGTGCAATAGTACTAAAATCTGAAGGGGAACGGGCATTTTGTGCCGGGGCATCCTTTGATGAATTGATAGCGATTTCGAACTTGGATCAGGGCAAAGCTTTTTTCAGTGGGTTTGCCAACGTCATCAACTCGATGCGAAAGTGTAAAAAACCGATCATTGGCAGAGTACAAGGCAAAGCAGTTGGTGGTGGTGTGGGCTTAATCGCTGCATGCGACTATGTTTTTGCCACCGAAGCAGCATCGATAAGACTTTCCGAATTAAGCATCGGGATCGCACCCCTGGTAATAGCGCCGGCTGTAGAACGAAAAGTCGGGAAAGCAGGTCTGGCAGAACTGGCACTGGCCCCCACCGAATGGAAAAATGCGTACTGGGCAAAGGATAAAGGACTGTATTCAAAGGTGTTCGATTCGATAAAAGAAATGGACAAGGAACTGGACTTATATCTGGTCCACTTCGGAAGACTCAGCCCTGAGGCCTTACATGCGATGAAAAAAGTATTATGGGAAGGTACAGATCACTGGGATGATCTACTTCTCTCACGTGCGGAAATGTCTGGAAGGTTGTCTCTTTTGGCTGAGACCAAAGAGATCCTTGCTCGTATTAAAAGCTGATTTGGTAATATGGGCGGATCGCACCACAAACACCATTTTAAAAACAAGCTTATTCGTATTATTACAGGGGAAAGTCCTTTTTAGTGTTATTCCTGGTCCTCTTCAACATGTCATTCGGGTTTAACTATTATTTAAACCCTTTTAATGCTAGGAACATTCCCGGGAAGTGGGTTGATCTATGAATTCGGAATTCGCCGATGGAAGATTATCAGGCCTTTATTTGGCCTTAAACTTCATTCCGGGTTAAAGCGAAAAACCTTGCCCGCCACCTAAAAAGAAGCTCCATTTAGTCGCAGTGGCATTTTTAAGAATTCCTACCTTTGCCAAATAAATTCAGCTTCATGAACACCATCAGGATCACCAAGGAATTTTCATTCGAAACCGGTCATGCCCTTTATGGATACGACGGCAAATGCAGGAATGTGCACGGGCATAGTTATAAATTGTCTGTAACGGTTGTCGGGAAGCCAATAGATGAACCGGGCGCCATAAAACTTGGTATGGTCATCGATTTTGGTGATCTGAAAAAGATAGTTAAGGAGGAAGTGGTAGATCCCTTCGACCATGCTACTGTTTTTAACAAGAATACACCCCATCTTGAACTGGCCATGGAATTGAAGAAGAGGGGTCATAAAGTCATCCTTGCCAACTACCAGCCCACTAGCGAAAATATGGTAATAGATTTTGCACAAAAGATCTCTCTTAAACTCCCCGACTATATAAAACTCCATTCTCTGAAACTTAGGGAAACCGAAACCGCCTATGCAGAGTGGTATTCATCGGATAACTAGCAGGGCATTACTTATCTTTACACCGGCATGCAAGAGATCACCATACCAGAAGGCGGGAAAATATATTTTGCCAGCGACAATCACTTAGGGGCACCCACACGGGAAGAAAGTCTTCCTCGTGAAAAAAAATTTGTCGCCTGGCTTGATAAGATAAAAGACGACGCATCAGCTATTTTTCTGCTGGGTGATCTATTCGATTTCTGGTTCGAATATCGCACCGTAGTGCCTAAGGGCTTTACCCGAACCCTGGGGAAACTGGCAGAGATCAGAGATTCGGGGATCCCTGTATATTATTTTGTCGGCAATCATGATCTTTGGATGAACGGCTATTTTGAAGAAGAGCTCCAAATCCCTGTATTTCATCGGCCTCAACAGTTCAACATCAATTCTACTCTTTTTTTTATCGGTCACGGAGACGGGCTTGGACCTGGTGATAAAGGCTATAAACGTATGAAAAAGCTCTTCACCAACCGATTTGCCCAATGGTGTTTTCGTTGGTTACACCCGGATTGGGGGGTGCGGGTTGCCCAGTATTTTTCGGTAAAAAATCGACTGATTTCCGGGGAGGAGGACATCAAATTCCAGGGAGAAGACAAAGAATGGCTGGTGCAGTACGCCAGGCGAAAACTGCAAGATCAACATTATGACTATTTTGTATTCGGCCACCGACATCTCCCTCTTGAGATCGATCTGAATAAAAACACTAAGTATATAAATCTTGGTGATTGGATTACCTACTATACCTATGCGGTTTTTGATGGAAAGGCATTAAAAATAGAAGAATTTACCTCTAGCGAAGGTCTTTGATTCTCAATTGAATGCTGGTTTTACCATTCCAATGGTTTTCCTCTATTGCGAAGACGGCATCGAAACTTCTCTTCCCACTGATCCTATCGAGCTTTTCCCCCAGGTTAAACCCAATAGCCCCAAAGGCCTTTTTACCATCCTGGGTAATCTGCAATTTTAGGTGTTTTCCATCAGCACCGACACGCCGGGCAAAACCGGTATCAAATAGTCTGGAAGCCATAAAAACGGGCGCCCGGTTTCCGGGACCAAATGGGGCAAATTGCTTCAGTATCCTGAGTAATTTTGGGCTGATCTCTGAAAAACTAATTTGGCTGTCAACCACAATCTCGGGTGTAAGGGCTTCGGGCTTAATCGTTTTCTGTACAACTTCCTCAAATCGTTGTTTAAACTGCTCGTATTGCGCTTCAAGCATGGTGAGTCCGGCTGCGTATTTATGACCCCCAAACTGAACCAGGTTATCAGCACAGTTTTCAAGGGCAGAATAGACATCAAATCCTTTCACGGACCTCGCCGAGGCAGTTAGCTTATCACCGTTCTTTGTAAAGACCAATGTAGGACGATAATAAGTTTCAATAAGCCTGGAGGCGACAATCCCAATTACTCCTTTATGCCAGTTTTCTTTGTAAACCACAGAGGTATGTCTGTTTTCTTCCTTGTTCTCCACGATCTGGTGAAGCGCTTCATCGGTGATTTGCTGATCTAAGCCTTTCCTTTCTGTATTGAATTCTTCAATGGCAGCGGCAAATGCCCCGGCTCTCTGAAAATCGGTTTCCGTGAGTAATTCAACGGCATGCAGGCCGTGCTTCATCCGTCCGGCAGCATTGATCCTGGGCGCGATGATGAATACCACATCGGTAATGGTCAAATCCCTCCGCTCCGCCGTCCTCATTATCGCCTCGATTCCAGGTCTGGGATTAGTGTTGATCACCTGTAATCCAAAATAGGCCAAGATCCTGTTCTCTCCTGTTATAGGTACGATATCAGCTCCAATCGCCACGGCAACAAGGTCGAGATAAGGAAGGAGGTCTTCCCTATTATCACCCAAGCTGGTGCCTAAAGCCTCGATGAGTTTAAATCCAATTCCGCATCCACATAATTCCTTGAACGGGTATAGATCGTCTTTAATTTTAGGATCTAGTACTGCAACAGCATCCGGTAGTTCATCACCCGGCAGGTGGTGATCGCAGATAATAAAATCGACTCCCTTATCTTTGGCATAAGCGACCTGTTCAATCGCTTTTATCCCACAATCCAGAGCGATGATCAGGGTAATATCATTATCATAGGCATAGTCTATCCCCTGGAATGATATTCCGTATCCTTCCTTATATCGATCAGGTATATAAGTGGCAACTTGGGGATATTTCTCCAGAAGATAAGACGAAAGCAAGGAAACCGCTGTGGTGCCATCAACATCATAATCTCCATAAACCAAAATATTTTCCTCCTCTTCGATGGCCTTGAAAATCCTTTTTACGGCTTCAGACATCCCGCTCATCATAAAAGGATCATGCAAGTCACTGAGCTGAGGTCTGAAAAAAGCTTTTGCCTTTTCAAAAGTGCTGATTTCTCGTTGCAGCAAAATCCGGGCAACAAGAGGGCTGACTCCCAGGCTATTCGCCATGTAGTCGACATTTTCCTGTTCGGGTTGTGCTTTAAGCGTCCATCGCATACGTACAGATTATGCTTTACAATGTAGGGCATCATTCTGCATTTAACATGCAGTTAATACAATGACCCTGCTTAGATCTATGGCCTAGGCATGGTGAAAAATAGTCGTGATCTTCAGATCCGCGAACTTTCTGAACATTTCGGTAACACCACAGTACTTTTCAACGGAAAGGTCAACTGCTCGCTGTAATTTGGCCTCATTCAAAGCCTCTCCATGAAAATGATACTCTATCAGAACCTTGTTATAATATTGGGGATAGTCTTCCGTAATATGCCCGATGATTTCAATGCTAAAGTCCTCGACCTCCAGCTTCATTTTTCTGATCATCGAAGCAACATCGAGTCCTGAACAACCAGCAAGCGAAGATAACATCAGCGCTTTGGGCCGGTATCCGTTACCATCTCCACCGCTCTCAGGTCCGGCATCGATCCTAAGAGATAT
>JBDNAQ010000015.1:0-6844 GCA_039768345.1 Flavobacteriaceae bacterium | reverse complement strand
GGTCGTCCAGGCTTGTAGTGACCACAAATACCAACTGGTTTTCTTCAGGTTCATCAAGATTGTAGCCTACAGTTTCCAGGACATAGGTGGTCGAAGTCCTTGTAGTGGTTCCTGTAGGAATATAACCGCCAAATGAATTGTAATATGGCCCATAGGCGTAGGGTGTTCGGTAGTAGTTATAAAATCCGCCGTAATAGCCGGGGTAACCCATGCCGTAAGACGCCCCGACGTAAACCCCGGTATTTTCGGTACGTGTGGTTGACTCCTTATCTTTCACCGTAGTGATCACAATGCCGTTGTATTGCTCACTTTCGAGTATACTGCTGATCATCTGCTCGCGTTCTGGAGTCATCTCCCTTTCCATATGGATTTTAGGGAATTTTTTAAAGCTTTCCGTGCACTTAATTCCGTCTGTTCTCAATTGGTTGGCTATAGCTTCTTCAAATGCGATACGCGCGCTGTTATCGGCCGTCCTCGTAAAAACCAAAACATTTTTATTTTTGAATTTATTAATACTATCCGGCTCGCCACGCCAGGCATCCAGGACTTTCACACTGGAGCATGAAGAAATTGTCAGGAAAAGTATAAGTAAAACCAGGATTGTTATTTGATTTCGCATATTGTTTTATGTAAGTTCTAATTAGTGGCTGTGAAGCTAATAAAAAAAAGCAAATCACAGGGTTTTCTTATTCAAAACTTAGGCCACTGCAAAGGTTTATATAATTACAATCCGAGCCTAAATCCCAGATATAGTCTGAGACCATCATCAGAATTAAACAATCCCAAATCGGCGCTTAGCAAATCGGAAGCATTAACGAAAAAACCACCTCCCGCTGAGGTATTCCAACTCTCACCATTGAAAGCAGGATCTAAGACCCGGCTGTTATCAATCCAGACACGACCTACATCAAAACCTCCGAATAAACCTACCTCTACCGGAAGAATGGAGGTCTTAACCCGCCTGAAATTAAAGAGCAGGTCTGAACTTTGATAAAAGGAATTCTTTCCTGCAAAACGCTGATTCCTGTATCCTCTTAAACCGTCATTACCTCCAATGTTGGCGGCCTGATAAAATTCGAAATCATCACCAAAGTTCAGATGCGCCTTCGAAGTGGTACGGAATACCAGTTGTCCGCTGGGCACCACCTTATGATAAAAACTCAACCGAGGAACCATATAGGTAAAGGCATTGGAGTTCTCCAGGTTAAAAGTATATCCCCCTTCAAGAGAAAAAAGCAATCCTAAGGTTGGAAATGCCGGAGTGTCAAAACGCTTATAAGTATATCGTGCCTTGGAGCTTAAAAACTTACTGTCTGTATCAAAAGGGAAGGCGGCGATATAATCTTCGATAAAGCGCCCTGCGGTCTCCTCGACCTCAAAGGTTTCATAATCCACTCCAATATCGAATCTTCCGCCATTTTCACCTTTCCAAACCAATCCGGCATAGCCTCCAAATGTGCCTATTTTAACCCGGTTATAGTCCAGATTAAAATTATCAGGATCATCCGATTCCAGATTGGGTGTGGAATTTCCAAAACCGAAGAAATTAATGGCAAAATTCGGGCTGGTAAACTTAGCCCGAACCGCCAGGTTCCATTTGCCCACCACATTGGCAAATTCACCGACATAACCCAGGTCAAATCCACCAGTTGCTGTGTATAGAGACGCCCCTATTCGATGGCTGGCCGTAAATTCATTACGTTCAAAGCCATTAACGGTATAGGTGTCCAAAATGCCGATCCGTAAACCGTCATCAGGGTTAAAGCCGATTAACGGTAATAGAATATTGCTGTTATAGGCCGGTTTTTTATAATCATAGACATTGGTTTCATAATCGTTCCGCAGGTGTTTCTGGCCTTTCTGGGTAATAAAAGTGTTGGGCTTGGTCCTGAAATCGAAAATATGAACCCTGGCCCCGTTTTGTACATCATAACTGTCGTTATTCATCCCGCCTATAAGTCGGACTTTGATCAGTCTGTTCCCGGCTCCGGTTACCTGGAAATAATCGTCATCGTCCAGCCCATATATCCAGAGCTCTTTGGTATCCTCCCGATCATAGGTTCTTTGATGGATCAGGTCTGCTTTTTTACCATCCTTTATACGATAGGCTGTAACTTTGGTTTCCCCATCGGGCATCCTTTCTACATCGAACCAGTCGTCCTTATCGGTTCCGGTGATCACAGAATACTTATTTACAACCTTATAATAGGCCTCAACTATTTTCCTCAGGTTGTCTTTCCTGCCTTTTAGTTTACGCTTTATTTCCTCCATGGAGGCATCCTGTACTTCAGTTGGAAGGCCGGCAAAGGCCTTATCGATCACCTCATCTGTCAGATGAGTAGTGATATATTCCACTTGCTCCATCCAGACCTCTCTGCCTGCTTCCTGGATCAGTGCAACATCTACGATATAAGGATTGAAGTTGCTATAGCGTATATCTTTTATATCCACATCATAGGCATTCAGCAATCGTGTGGGCTGAGCCAATGTTGTAGCTACGCCCAGCATAAATCCATCGTTCATAATGGAGAATGCCTGATCGCGATCTCTGGGCATGGGCTTATAAATCTTCTTGCCATCTTTTTTAAATTCGGCCCAGCGCCATTGATCCTGATGACGGTCCCAATCTCCAATCAGCATATCGAATACCCTGGCTCTTACATAAGCGTTTTCATCAAGTATATTCTCTTCGTCTTCCCGTAATTCATTAAAAAGATCATAAGTGCTGATGAGCTCATTAGAAAATCCAAAACTGGCCTTATCTCCATGATTATCTGCCGCGCGTTCCTCTATCATATAGAGGGTATTTCCAAACTCACCATTAAACCGGCCCAGCGCATTCTGTTTAGGTACATAATAAAGCTTCGGATTAAGGTGGAAAACCCCTATGGCGTCGGAAAGATCACCGATAATATAAGG
Source organism: Flavobacteriaceae bacterium (assembly GCA_039768345.1). Taxonomy (GTDB): domain Bacteria; phylum Bacteroidota; class Bacteroidia; order Flavobacteriales; family Flavobacteriaceae; genus JAHEJJ01. Next base: position 3,925 of record JBDNAQ010000015.1, on the reverse strand, counting down.
TGTATAGGGATGGGAGCCTGTAAAGACATCACCCACGAGGGAAGTGGTCTTTGTCCCTTCGAATTCACCCCTGATATATTGTTCTTTAAAGGCCACCGACTGTATATATAGTTCTGCATCTTTTCTTAGCGCTCTCATGATATACTCCTGGCCTTTATCATTCTCAAGACGGAGGGATACCGATTGATGACCACCTCCTTTGCGTACTGGTTTCAAGCCGCCGTGCAGTGTATCGAGGTTTACCACAGGTACCTCTATCTCACGGCTAAACAATTCGCGGTAGCGTTCTCCCCAAAGCCATTTATAAAATTTTGATTTGTCTGTTTCGGAAGCGGTATAAACCGAAGCCCTGGTAGTGGAGGGGAAGTTGTCCTCAAAAGTTGGGGTGGTAATATTATCTCCTTCCAGCACCGGGCTTTCAAAAACCAGCTGCTCGTCGAGGGCGGAATAGAATCGAATATATGAAGAGCCGTCGGTAAAAACATCAAGTCTGGCATAGCCCGGTGAACCATATGAAAACTGTCCGCCATATACATTTCTTGTGGCGGTGGTCTTGGAACCCGAACCACTAATAATTTGATGAAGATTGTCTTCGATTAGGTATTGCAAACTATGTTCGTGACCTGAGACAAATATTACTTTCTCGTTTTCCTGTGCCAGGGTAACTATCCTGCTTTTGAGCTCATCGTATCTATTATGCTGCAGATCTGCCGGAGAAGCACCACCGGTTTTAAGGAGCATGTTCTTTAGAGTACCAAGGCCGGGAAGTGGAGTCATATGTGATCCGAAAGAATACTGGCCTCCATGAGGGCCATTGGAATACATCGGGTGATGGATGGCCACAAGGGTTGTTTTTCCCCTGGCTTTTTTAATCTCACTTTCAAATTCCTCAAAGAACCTCGCTCGCGTCCTGAATTCACAATCATCGTTGATCTTAGGATGCTTGTCCCATTTGGTGATATACCATTCCGAATCGACAATCAGCAAGACGATATCCTCCCCGATTTCCACTCGCTCCAAAGGACAGCCATTCTCAGGCAGAAAACTGTTTTTACCCAGAATACTTTCCACATAACGTTCCTGTCGTTTAAGTCCATCAAGGCCGCTATACCAGTCATGATTGCCCGGAATAAAAATACTCCGTCCCTTGAAATTTTTAACCACACTCGTCTGCGCGTCTATCTGATGTTTTGCGAGGGCGTAATTGGGGTGATCTTCGGCAACCAATCCGCGTTGGTAGATATTATCCCCAAGAAATAGAACAGTACTATTTTCAGGGGCATTTTTAAGTTCTTTCTCAAAGGCGGTCAACGCCATCGACTTGGCTCCTATTTCAGAAGCCCCGGCATCCCCAATGAGGTAAAAACTGTGAATGAGATCCTTATCAGGTAGATTTGAGTTCCAATTTTCGTTCTTGTATTGAGCCTTGTACGTAGCACAGGAATTCAATATCAGAATACAGCCAACAACTAAAGGTTGAAATCTTGCCCTTATTTTCATAATCCAAAAGTATAAGTCGTCCTTAAAAAGAAAAGAACTCTAATATAGTTAAAAGCTAGAGAATTTAAGGAGTATTTTCTGCCCTGCCAGACCTGCTTTGCGGATTCTGTGTCTGCCTAGTCATTCTCAAAGGCATCGGATCTGTAATTCAATAGGAATTTGCCTACAATTATAGCGGTGACTATTACCGAATAAAAATTTCCTACAAGACCAATACTAATTACCAGTGATTTAGTGAGGCTCGTATTAGGGGTCATATCCCCGTAACCTATGGTTAACAGCGACACGAAACTGAAATAGAGCATATTGTCAAAACGATTCATTGTTTCATCTATTCCGTTAAATGAACCAGGGGCCAGGCCCTCGATAGCCATAAACAGAAAAGTGGTTATAAACCCCAAATAGATATAACCACAGAATACCGCAGCGATTATCTCACTACTTACCCGTTTGGCAGCATAGATGTCTTTGTAGACCCTAATAGAAATGGACAATATAAATATTACAAACAGAAGGCCGATAATAGATTCGAAAAACGGGATATTCGCGATCAGATTCACTATAATAATAAGGCTCAGGAACAGGCCGACGAGTCGTATAAACTTACTGCGAAAATTTTGATACTGATCTACTACAAGTATGCCGGCCAGGATATTAAATAAATAAAATCCGGCATAAAAGAATTTGAAGCCCCAGGAATCGTTCGGAATGGACACTGAAAAAAGAATCAGCATACTGCTCACCAGCAGAATAGCATATCTGAATGGTTGAAGTTTCTCTCTGATATTTTTGATCATGAAGATAAATTACGTAAGTACTCTAAAGTGAATCAAAATTGCGTTATCGAATTTAACAAAATTGAACTATCTAATCTTCATCGGACTGAAGATATTACTTTCAAAAGATTCTAACCCTAAATAGAGGGTAAAGGAAAATCAAAATTTTGTAATTTGTCAACCTAAATGAAACGAATGGTCGGAATACTGGAAAAAACCGAAGTATTTGCAACTCAATTGCTTTCTAATGAGCTTCCCCCGGAGTATCGATACCACAATCTAAGGCATACTCAAAGGGTAGTGAAAAGTACAAGGGAATTGATCATGGCGCATGACTTAAGCGATGAAGATACCGAGATCCTTTTGCTCACAGCATGGTTACACGATACGGGTTATACAATGGGAAGTGAGGAACACGAAGAAAAGAGTTGTGAAATCGCAACTGAATTCCTGACCAAAGAAGGTTATCCGGCGAGTGAAATGGACAAAGTCCTGGAAACTATTCGTGCAACCAAGCGTTACTACGCACCTCAAAATCTCCTGGAAGAAATTATCCGTGATGCCGATGCATCTCATTTTGCGAAAAAATCCTACATGGAAACATGTGAACAGCTGCGTGAGGAACTTATTTTGCTGGGAATTGCAGAATATTCTACCAAGGAATGGCTTGATGAAAATCTAAAAATGTTACGGAAGGAACATCAGTATTATACAGAATATGCCAGAGAGAATTGGTCGGAGGGTAAGGACAGGAATATAGATGTTTTAAAAAAGGAGCGTAAAGCGATGAAAAAAATTGCGCAGAGGGAAACACTTAAAGCTAGATTTAAAAGCGAAAGTCCCGACCGCGGTATTCAGACACTTTTCAGGGTAACTTTAAGGAATCACCTAACGCTTAGTGATATCGCAGATACCAAGTCGAATATCCTCTTGTCTGTTAATGCTATTATTCTATCGGTAGTATTAGCCAATTTGGTCCCTAAACTCGATAATCCTACTAACTTCTATTTGATTTGGCCCACCAGCATATTCCTGTTATTTACTGTGTGCACTATGGTCCTTGCGGTTATAGCGACCAGACCGAATGTGACCCGGGGCCAATTCAGCAAGGAAGATGTGGATCAGAAACGTGTAAATCTGTTGTTTTTTGGAAACTTCCATCAGATGAAACTCGAGGAATATGAATGGGCGATTAAAGAATTGCTAAAAGACAAGGACTATGTTTATTCCTCGCTGACCAAAGACCTCTATTTCCTGGGGCTTGTGTTGAACCGGAAGTATAAGATCTTGCGGTGGACCTATACTATCTTTATTATTGGAATTGTAATATCGGTAGTAGCCTTCTGGCTTTCATTCACGCTCTATGGGTCTGATCGGGCGTTGGAAGGATTGGTAAATCTAGGTTTTTAATTCCTCCATCAGATCCTCATAAGTATAGGTCTTTTCAGATTCCTTACCTTTTTTGTAAAGGATTTCAGCGCGTATCGCCTTGAGTCCTGTAACACCCTGCAGGCCTTCAAGTTCGAGAATTTCAATATTATTGGTAAAATAGCCTTTGGACTTAAGGAAAGAAATATACCTCAGGTATTCCTGTTCATCCTTTTTCTGTGAATAGACAATAGAAAGTTTACCTTTTTGGGTAAGCCGTT
>JBDNAQ010000167.1:0-15458 GCA_039768345.1 Flavobacteriaceae bacterium | reverse complement strand
CGGGAGAGTTATCGTATTGGGGTACCCCGCAGTAAACAGTTAAAAGAGATATTTAATACCGATGCCAAAGAGTATGCCGGTACTGGCATGCATAATCCTACGCTGAAACCCACTAAAAAAACCTGGCATGGCCAACAATATTCGGTAGAAATTACGATTCCACCCCTCGGCATGGTGGTTTTCAAATGATAAAAACATTCGAAATCGTTGTAGTTCATAATTGGCTGCCATAGTATTTTAATTTTAGCGCCTAATGTCTTTCTTTTGTGTGTCTTTAAAAACAGGGACCTAAATTACCTCAGGGGATGAGGGTCCTTCAGGCCTCAGACAGTCCGCTGTCTGGTGGCAACCTTAAATGAATCGACCATGATTACCAATACAGAACTCGAATACAAGGGCAATCTCTATCCGGATTCCATTGTTGATTTCAAACAAGATAACGACAAGTTTTTCTTTACCACCGCTAATGGAGTGATTCTGGAACTAACAGTGCTAAGGAACAGTGCGCTGAGGTTCAGATATGCGACCGACTATAATTTCCAACCTGATTTTTCATATGCGATCGATCCGTTTGCCAGTCGGGGTTATAACAAGCTTGAGACCTCGGAAACCAAAACGGAATACCTGGTAGAAACTTCGAAGATCAGAGTATTAATAGATAAAAAGACCTTAAGGGTTCAAATATCGGATACAAATGGGACTATAATCAATGAGGACGAACTAGGTTTTCATTGGGAGGAGAACTATGAATATGGAGGGAATTCCGTCAAAATGAGCAAGATCACCCAACCGGCTGAAAGTTTTTACGGGATGGGAGATAAGGCTACCCATTCTAATCTCAAAGGTAAAAGGGTAAGTAATTGGGTAACGGATCAATACGCTTATGTTAAAGATCAGGATCCACTTTACAAGGCCATACCATTCTATATTGGCCTGCACAGCGATGTGGCTTATGGGATATTCTTCGACAATACCTTTATGACCCATTTTGATTTCTCACATGAGAAGCGAAACGTTAGCAGTTTTTGGGCCGATGGGGGAGAGATGAACTATTACTTCTTTTATGGCCCTGAAATGTCTCAGGTAGTAAAGGCTTATACAGATTTGACAGGGACACCCGAAATGCCGCCACTCTGGGCACTGGGATTTCACCAGTCTAAGTGGAGTTATTTTCCCGAAAGCCGTGTAAAAGAGATTGCCTCTACATTCAGAAAACTTAAGATCCCCTGTGATGCCATTTATCTCGATATCGACTATATGGATGGTTTTCGATGTTTTACCTGGGATAAAACTAAGTTCCCCGATCCGAAAAGGATGATCGATGAATTGTATGAAGACGGTTTTAAGACCGTGGCCATGATCGACCCGGGAATTAAAGTGGATCGCGATTATTGGGTATATAAGGAAGCACTGGAAAAAGATTATTTCTGCAAGAGGGGCGATGGGCCTCTGATGCGTGGAAAGGTTTGGCCCGGGGAATGCAGTTTTCCCGATTTTACAAACCCTGAGGTACGAAAATGGTGGTCCGAATTGTACAAAGAAATGATGGCCGAAATAGGTGTTCACGCCGTCTGGAACGATATGAATGAGCCGGCGGTGATGGAAGTTCCTTCTAAAACTGCTCCGCTCGATACCCGGCACGACTACGATGGCCATCCCTGTAGTCATCGCAAGGCCCATAATATCTATGGCACTCAAATGGTCAGAGCCACTTACGAAGGGGTAAAGAAATATGTATTTCCAAGACGGCCCTTTGTGATTACCCGTGCTGCCTATGCTGGAGCCCAGCGGTTTACATCGACCTGGACTGGAGATAATATCGCGACCTGGGAACATCTTTGGATCGCCAATGTACAGGTACAACGGATGTGCCTAAGTGGTATGTCTTTTGTAGGGTCCGATATCGGTGGTTTTGCCGAACAGCCCAGCGGGGAATTATTCGCCAGGTGGATCCAGCTTGGAGTATTCCATCCATTTTTCAGAGTGCATTCGAGCGGGGACCATGGAGATCAGGAACCCTGGTCTTTCGATTCGGAGGTGACCAACATTGTTCGGAAGTTTATCGAACTCAGATATCAGCTGCTTCCTTACCTCTATACCATGTTCTGGAAATATTCCAGAGATCGGATACCAATGCTGAAACCGCTGGTATATTACGACCAGGAAGACCATCAGACCCATTTTCGTACAGATGAGTTTATTTTCGGAGATCATATACTGGTATGCCCGGTGCAGGAACCTAATGCAAAGGGAAGGCGTATGTATATCCCTAAGGGAAAATGGCACAACTTTTGGACAGGTGAACTTGTGGAGGGCGGAACCGAAAAATGGGTAGTAGCCGATTTGGATAAGATCCCGATCTTTATAAAAGAAGGTGCGATAATCCCAAAATATCCGGTACAACAATATGTTGGGGAGAAAAAAATAGACACGCTCACGCTCGATGCTTATTATAAGGAGGGAGTAGAAAAATCTACCTTATATGAAGATGAGCAGGAGGGCTTCGATTATACCAAGGGTATATACAGTCTCAGGAATTTTAAACTCAACGGGAAGAAAAATGAACTGATCATCCAGCAATTCAAAGACGGATCTTATATCACGGATTATGATAAAATCAAGGTCAACCTGATAGGTTTGCCATTCAAGATAAAAGAGATTGAGCTGGACAACGAAAAGATATCGCTGAAAGAAGCAGGACTCAACGGAAATAATTCTATAGAGATCGATAAGAACTTTACAGAACTACATATTATGGGTAAGTGATAAAATTTTGTATTTTGAACGGATAAATCTTAGAAAATGAAAAAGTGTCTTTTAATCATATTAGTATTTATAGGCGTTGCCGCCTGCAAGGTGAATCCTTTTACCGGCAAGAAGACGCTGAATTTTTATCCCAACAGCCAGATATTCCCCATGGCATTTTCTCAATACGACCAATTCCTTACAGAAAATAATGTAGTTGAAGATTCGGAAGAAGCAAAGATGATTACAAGGGTGGGACAACGTATTTCTTCGGCGGCAGAGCGATGGTTGAACGCCAATGGTTATGCAGGATATTTAAAGGACTACCGATGGGATTATAAACTGGTGAAAGACTCTACCATAAATGCCTGGTGCATGCCAGGGGGAAAAATTGTATTCTATACCGGTATTTTGCCCATAGCACAATCCGAAACCGGTGTTGCAGTAGTTATGGGGCACGAAGTGGCCCATGCACTTGCAGATCATGGTGCCCAGCGAATGAGTGCCGGTACTCTGCAACAACTGGGAGCTGTGGCCGGTAATGTGGCGATCAATGATCCAAGGGCGAGAGATACATTTAATATGGCCTATGGTCTGGGATCTTCGGTTGGGTTAATGCTCCCTTTTAGCCGAAGTCATGAGACCGAGGCAGACAGGATAGGCATTCAAATAATGGCTATTGCCGGCTATAATCCGGAAGAGGCCCCCGAACTTTGGAAACGAATGAAGGCCAATGCAGGAGGCCAGGTACCGCCCGAATTTCTCAGTACCCACCCTTCGAGCGACACCCGTATCGCTAATCTTACGCAATGGATACCGCAGGCCAAATCAGAGGCGCGTAAATATGGTGTAACAAGTTTTAAATAAATATCCTTAAGTCCTATTTGGCTTTTGGATTAATTGTATCTTGAAGACTATTCCTCCGTGAAAGGCTTTTTTTTATGGCCATACGAATTCCAATCAAAGGAAGTAAAAAACTACTCAATGCCTGGGCCTTTTATGACTGGGCAAATTCAGTATATAGTCTTGTCATCGCATCGGCGGTATTTCCGATCTTTTATGGAGCGCTTTTCAGAGCAGCGGAAATAGAGAAAATCGAAGTCTTCGGTGGTGAGATCGCAAGGGCTCCACTGATCAGTTATGTCACTTCTTCGGCCTTTTTGTTTATTGCACTTATCACACCTCTTATTTCGGGAATTGCCGATTATCTTGGAAACAAAAAGATCTTCATGCAGTTCTTCTGCTATCTCGGGGCGCTGTCCTGTATAGGCCTGTACTGGTTTTCCCTGGAGAATATCTACCTAGGTCTGACCTTTTACTTTTTCGGACTTGTCGGTTTTTGGGTAAGTTTTGCCATCAGTAATTCTTATCTGCCCGATATTGCCTTCCCTGAACAACAAGACCGTATCAGTGCGAAAGGGTATTCTATGGGATATCTGGGTAGTGTTCTGCTGCTTGTATTCAATTTATTGATGGTGATGTATCCCGATTTTTTTGGTATTACCGCCGATGAAACCGAAGGAGCAGAAATGAAGGCGATGAAACTTTCCTTTGTTTCTGTTGGTTTATGGTGGATACTATTTAGTCAATATACTTTTTTTCACCTACCGCAAGGGAACCGGCGCCAAGGGGAACGGCACCATGTAATTCTCAATGGTTTTAGGGAACTAAAAGGAGTATGGCGGCAAATGGGCCGGGAAACTCGACTTAAGCGATATCTGATCGCGTTTTTCATCTATAGCATGGCGGTTCAGACCGTTATGCTGATAGCTACCTACTTTGGAGAAGAGGAGATCCAATGGGGGTCAGATAATCAACGTACGCTCGGGTTGATCGCTAGCATTCTGGTCATACAACTCGTCGCAATTCTGGGAGCTACGGTTACAGCAAGGGCGTCGGAAGCATTTGGAAATATACGGACGCTGATCGTTATAAATGTCCTCTGGATCGGCATATGTATCTATGCTTATTTCCTGGTAACACCGATGGAATTTTATATTGCGGCAGCCTTTGTTGGTCTGGTTATGGGTGGGATACAGGCACTTTCCAGATCTACCTATTCCAAATTCATCCCCACCACTATTGATACCACCTCATTTTTCAGTTTTTATGATGTATCGGAGAAGATAGGTATTGTTATAGGTACTTTCCTTTACGGATTGGTGGCCCAGATGACGGGTAGTATGCGAAATGCAGCGATTTTTCTCGGAATATTCTTTTTGCTCGGAGCGATCTTGCTCACCCGTGTAGACAAAAAAAACCCGGAATCATGATTCCGGGTTACCTTAGTACTTCGTCTTTTGATCGGTTTTTAACCTTTGGATATATCTCCAGAACCAGAAGCCTTGCTGTCTATTTTAGTCGGATTTCCCCTATATTGGATATCACCTGAACCAGAAACCCTGGCATAAAGCATTTCGTTGGCCGTTACCTTTACATCGGCAGATCCGGAAATGGTTGCCTCCACGGTATTAGCACTCAGTTCGTAGGCCTTTACATCTCCTGAACCGGATACCTTGACCGTAAAACTACCAGCGCTTCCGCTTAGGTCAACGTCACCAGAACCAGATAAGGAGGCCACAACATTGTCGGCTTCCACCTCGAGGCTTAGATCGCCTGAACCTGATAATCTGGTTTCAAAATTATCGGCCTTAATCACTGTTTTGGAAACCACATCACCTGAACCCGAAAGTGAAACAGATGAAATATCTTTTACTGGTACAGTGACCAGAATTCCCCCTCCATTACCCCAGGACGAAGGCTTAAGATTAACTCCTTTTTTAACCTTAATAACGAGTTTGTTATCCTTTACCTCGGTTTTGATGTACTCCAAAAGGTTTTCCTCCCCTCGGATCTGAAGTTTTCCTTCAGCACCGTCAACAAGTTCAACATCGAACCACCCTGCTACGGCAATTTCATCGTAATCGGCTGTAGATCTTTCGATCGTCACCACATTTCCATTTCCTTTTACTTTTTTCCATTGGGCGTTTACAGTTGCAAATGTTGCGAACGCCAGTGTTAGTGTTATGAACTTTTTCATGATACTGATATAGAATTTAGCTTTTGAATTTTAGTTTTTGAAAAAGGTTATACTACCGTAATCTGAAGTGATATTGACATTATTACCACTGTTTTCAGATCCGTAAAAACCCTTGTAATATCGTTCATTAGAACGCTCTTTGCTTATATTGATCTCAAAATCATCCTTTCCGTTCACACTGGCATATTCCGTTGTGACTTCAAAATCAAAGGCGTAATTAGGATCGTAACCAACTTTAATGCCGGTGTAGTCTGTTCTTATATTGATATTACCAGCATCTTCTGCCATCCGGTCGATATGGACCGAGCCATAATCGGCATTGATATCCACATTTCCGTGAATGGTACCTAATTGTACCTTGATATAGTCACCATTTCCCTGAACATTTTCGGCTTCACCAACTTCCAAATTACCATAATCGGTCGAATAGTCAAGATTTTTCATCTCGTTAATCGTACTATTGGTATAATCGGCTCTCAATACCAGGTCGCCTGCTTTTCCTATAGTGAAACCCGAGTAGTCGGCGTTTATCTCCGCACTATTCACATAACCTATATTAGATTTGGAGGTATAATCAAAATTCAATTGATTATTCCGGCCCCTTAGTTCGCCAATATCAAGTCTGCCGTAGTCACAGCTTATCTTGGCGTGGCCATCGATACGATCCAGGTTGATGTTCCCATAATCGTTATTCAGATGAACACTGTTCTTTACCGGGAGTTTGATGGTATAGTTCACCTGTACATTTACATTATTCTTGCGTCCCCAGTTCCAGCCCCAGCTGTTCCCTTTTTTGCTGAACAAGGTTTTGGCCGATACCATGCTACTACTGGCTTCGAATTCAACGTCGATCTCATCTAATCGCTTTTGAACTTTCTCTTCGTTATTGCCATTAGTTTTGATATGGACTTCTATTTCCACTCTGTTCTGGTCCCAGGAGGTCAATGTGATATTGCCATAGCTGTTTTTTACCTTCAGCAAGGCGTTTGCATCAACGCTGTATTCTTTATTGATCTTTTTTTCCTTTGTATACTTGCCTTTTAAATGCCCTCCGCCGGCCATAAGTGCTGTGGGGGATACCAAAAGTGCTACTATGAAATACTTAAATAGTATAGTTTTCATCATTATATGATTTTACGTTCTTGATTGTGTTAATTTGATACATCACTTCTTCCAAAAGGGCTATCCTTGTCTGAAAATTGGTGATCATGGCACTTAGTATCAACTTGCTGTCGCCACCATCCAGCAGGTCTATCTCGAGTCGTTTATAATCTTCTTCCAGTCTCTGAAGTTGAAGCAGTGCATCATCGATAATACTCCTGGTCTCCGGGCTGCTTTGTTCTTCCAGCTCACGGACCTGTTCTTCTATTAGATTGGCAAAATAAAATTGCGTTTGGGAAGCTTCAGGGGATATCTCTGCAACACGTTGTTCAATCGAAGTTTCTTGCCCGAAATAACCTATACCGAGGCTAACCATGAGGGCGATGCTCGCTGCGATCGAAAGCGGTTTCCACCAGTTCCTTTTTTGTGGAGTCATGGTAACCACGCCTTTAGACTGGTTCAGTTTTTCCAGAAAACGTTCCCGATGCCCTTCGCTGGGTTCGGCCATATCGAATGACCCCTGCAGGCTGTTGAATAATTGGTCTATATTGTCGTTTTTTGAACTCATGATCAAGCGGTTATCATTTTTTTTCTTAAACTTTCTTTGGCTCTTGAAATCATAGTACGGCAATTGGCGTAGCTGATATCCATAATTTCACTGATCTCTTCATAGTCGTATCCTTCAATAAGATGTAAGGTCAAAGAAACTCTGTAATTGTCTTTTAGTCGGCTCATGGTTTCCATCACTTTTTGAGCCTTTCGTTTTGTACTTTCATGATCCGAAACAATTTCATCATTATCTTCGACCTTGTATAATTTATCATCAAGCGATGTTTCATTCCTCTGATGTTGTTTCCTGTACTGGTAAATACTGTGGTTGATCACTATTCGTTTCAACCATGCTCCGAAGGTGACTTCCCCCTTAAATGTGTGCAGTTTTGTAAAAGCTTTTAAAAATGCTTCCTGCATTACATCTTCGGCTTCTGCACTGTCTTTTACAATTCTTAATGAGGTGTTATACATCGCTTTGTAATATCGGTTGTATACTTCCAACTGTGCGCTTTGCCTTCCTTCCAGACACCACTCTAACAGGGTGTTGATATGTTCACTATTTTGGCTCAAAAAGTAGTTGCTTTGTCTTATAGATGATTCAAGATATCGATTGTTACAGTTTTTTGGAAAATAAATTCAGTTGGCATAAGAATTGCGCTTAGCAGTTATAGATAATAGCCCTTAAATCTCTGTAATGCGTGTTTTCAGTGATTTGGGGCAGTTTCAAAAGAAGATCATACGTTTATATTCTGTTTAGAAATGACAGAATGACCGATAATATTGATATGGGAGAGTTTAAAGTTTCGAATTTTGACAATATGTCGTTACAGGGAATTGATGAAGATTCCGAATTAATACCCTTGTTGACACCGGAGGATGAGGAAGAGATGAACAACGAAACTCTTCCACAGACCCTCCCTATATTACCATTGAGAAATACTGTATTGTTCCCCGGCGTGGTGATCCCGATTACCGCCGGAAGGGATACTTCGATCAACCTGATAAAAGACGCCAATAAGGGGGCCAAGGTCATTGGCGTGGTAGCACAAAGGGATGAAGAGACCGAAAACCCAGGGATCAAAGACATTCACAGGCTTGGTACGGTAGCCCGAATACTGCGGGTCCTGAAAATGCCCGATGGAAATACTACAGTGATCCTCCAGGGTAAAAAGCGCTTTGAGATTTCTGAGATCCTGACCGAGCAGCCTTATATGACAGCCGTGGTAAGGGAAGCAGAAGAGAATAGGCCGATCCCCGATAATAAAGAGTTTTTGGCTATTATTGAAGGAATCAGGGATCTGGCATTAAGGATTATAAAAGAAAACCCAAATCTCCCCTCTGAAGCTTCATTTGCCATAAAAAATATTCAGAGCAATTCTTTCCTGATCAATTTTGTGTCTTCCAATCTGAATCTGGATGTTAAGGAAAAACAGGAGCTTTTGGCTATTGGGAATCTGCAGGATCGGGCACTTACCACCTTAAAGTACATGAATGTTGAATACCAGAAACTGGAACTTCAAAAAGATATCCAGTCTAAGGTAAGAAGCGATTTGGATCAGCAACAACGGGAATACTTTCTTCACCAGCAGATGAAGACCATCCAGGAGGAATTAGGGGGTGTATCTTATGATGAGGAAATACATGAGATGCAGGCAAGGGCCAAAACCAAAAAGTGGCGCCCTCAGGTGGAAGAGCATTTTAACAAAGAGCTGGCCAAAATGCAAAGGATGAATCCTCAGGTAGCCGAATACTCCATTCAGCGAAATTATCTTGATCTCTATCTTGATCTTCCCTGGGACGAATTCAGTAAAGACCAATTCGATCTGAAGCGAGCACAGCGGATTTTAGATCGTGACCATTACGGACTGGAAGATGTGAAAAAAAGGATCATAGAATACCTGGCCGTGCTAAAACTTCGTGGAGACATGAAGTCTCCTATCCTATGCCTCTTCGGGCCTCCCGGAGTAGGGAAAACCTCACTGGGCAAGTCTGTTGCCGAGGCTTTAGGTAGAGAATATGTCAGGATGTCCCTGGGAGGTATGAGGGATGAAGCGGAAATCCGGGGGCACAGAAAGACTTATATCGGGGCGATGCCGGGACGGATTATTCAGAGTATCAAAAAGGCGGGAACTTCAAATCCCGTATTTATCCTCGATGAGATCGACAAGTTGTCGAATTCCTATCAGGGCGATCCATCTTCGGCTATGCTCGAAGTACTCGACCCCGAACAGAACAGCGAATTTCATGATAATTTCCTCGAACTGGGCTATGATCTTTCCAAAGTGATGTTTATCGCAACAGCGAACAGCCTTTCGAGCGTACAACCGGCATTGAGAGATCGAATGGAAATCATCAATGTTACCGGCTATACTATCGAGGAAAAAGTGGAGATCGGAAAACGACATTTACTTCCAAAACAACTGAAAGAACACGGATTATCTTCGAAGGATCTGAAAATTGGTAAACGTCAGCTCGAAAAGATCGTTGAAGGCTATACCAGAGAGTCAGGGGTAAGAGGATTGGAGAAACAGATCGCCAAGATGGTGCGGTATGCCGCCAAATCTATCGCCGTGGAAGAAGAATACGACAAGACCGTAAGCAACGAGGACATCGAAAAGGTTTTAGGACCAGCACGACTCGAAAGGGATAAATATGAGAACAATCAGGTAGCCGGTGTGGTTACCGGTTTGGCCTGGACCAGTGTGGGCGGTGATATATTGTTTATAGAATCTATTCTTTCCCGTGGCAAGGGAAATCTGAATATTACCGGGAATCTTGGAAAAGTGATGAAGGAATCGGCCACCATAGCCCTGGAGTATATCAAATCGAATGCGGATTTCTTTCAGATCGACCCGGCAATTTTCGACCGTTATAACGTGCATATTCATGTACCCGAAGGTGCCACGCCCAAAGACGGGCCCAGCGCAGGGATTGCCATGCTCACCTCCCTGGTATCGCTTTTCACTCAAAAAAAGGTAAAGAAAAGTATTGCGATGACCGGAGAGATCACCCTGAGGGGCAAAGTCTTGCCGGTTGGCGGTATCAAGGAAAAGATACTTGCGGCTAAAAGGGCACGTATTAAGGAGATCATCCTGTGTAAAGACAACGAAAAAGATATCCTGGATATTAAACCGGAGTATTTAAAAGGATTAACCTTCCATTATGTTACGGAAATGAGCGAGGTGATCGATAAGGCTATCACCGACCAGAAGGTACGTAATGCAAAAAAACTCTAGCTCTCTTTTTAAGCGTAGTCATCCTAGTATACGGATATAGAATAACTTCATTGAGTAGAATTCTTCAATTCTCTCTATTTTTATCCTATGAGTAAGATAACAATCGCTATCGATGGATTTTCTTCTACTGGCAAGAGTACGGTAGCCCGGCAACTGGCCAACGCGCTTGAGTATATTTATGTGGATAGTGGAGCTATGTATCGTGCGGTAACCCTGTATGCTATTCGCAATGAACTATTCGATGAAGCAGACCCGGCACTTAAACGCCTGGTAGCTCAATTACCTGAGATCCATCTAAGCTTCGTTTTCGATCCTGAACTCGGAGCCTCTGAAATATGTATGAACGGAGAGAAGATTGAAAAGGACATTAGAAGCATGGAGGTGTCGGATCGTGTCAGCCAGGTGGCCGTGGTTCGGGAAATACGCGAAAAATTGGTTGAGCTACAACAGGATGTCGGTAAAAATAAGGGGATTGTGATGGATGGAAGAGATATCGGAACTGTTGTATTTCCCGATGCCGAACTGAAGATATTCATAACCGCAAGTCCGGATGTAAGGGCCAGACGCAGATACAGAGAACTAATCGGAAGGGGCGAACAGGTAAGCTATGAGGAGGTACTCAAGAATATAAGGGAACGCGACTATATAGATTCGCACAGGGAATTCTCACCGCTTAAAAAGGCCGAAGATGCTATAGAAATCGATAATAGTGAACTGGGGCTCGAAGAGCAATTTGAAAAGGTATTACGCCTTGCCAGAGAAACGATTAAACAAAGTCTATAAAAAAAGAGCGCCTTCAGACGCTCTTTTCGTATTTAGTGTTAAAACCTTGCTTTTAACCTTTTAGAGGTTAGGGATCACCAATTCCTGGTCGGGATGAATAAGATCCGGATTTTTAAGAATATTCTGGTTGGCAGCAAAGATTTCCTTGTATTTCATGGCATCACCATAATAATGCTTGGCGATCTTACTAAGGGATTCCCCGCTACTCACAACATGTCTGTGGTAAACAGAATCATCTGCTACAGTAATATTGGCCTTGATGTCTGAAGGGCTAGTGCCACCGATCTCTTTGATCTTATCCCACATTATATCTTTTTCGTACGGAGTTTTGGCTTCGCCCTTGACTTTAAGAACACCATTTTCTTCCCAAACATCACCTCCCTGGATACCGAGAGATTCGCCTAATTCGAGTACGGCTTGATACTTTGATTTCACACTCATAGAATTTGTATTTAATGGTTAATATCTAGAGCTCCAAGATAGGAAATATAGGCCTCTTTTAGCTCTAATTCCGACATTTTTTACCGCTGATCGGAACCTCAGGGCCTTTGGGTTGCTATAATCAACATTAAATTGTACTTTTGCACACCTTTTTAGCAAATTTTCAAGAGGAAAAGGACGAAGAAAAAAAAGATAACATAACAACTTCTGTAGCGATTGTTTAACTCTTGTATAGCTGCGGAATACAAAATTAAATCAGCACATGGCTGAAGAAAAAACTACACCGGAAGCAGAAGAAACTGCTGAGGTGGCAACAGAACAAAAAGAAACTCCCAAACAAAATCCTGAAGAGTTCTTAAAGAATTTTGACTGGCAGAAATACGAAGATGGTATTGAAACCATTGCCGATTCTAAGCTCGAGGAATTTGAGAAATTGGTAGCTGAAAATTTTGTCGATACAGCCGATGAAGAGGTTGTAGAAGGCGTGGTTACTCATCTTACCGACCGGGAGGCGATAATAGATATCAATGCGAAATCGGAAGGTGTTATTTCTCTGAACGAATTTCGTTATAATCCAGGTCTTAAGATCGGGGATAAGGTCGAGGTACTGATCGATATCCGCGAGGACAAGAGCGGACAGTTGGTCCTTTCTCACCGTAAGGCCCGGACTATTAAGGCATGGGATCGTGTAAATGCGGCCCATGACAAGGAAGAGGTGGTTACAGGATTTGTGAAGTGCCGTACAAAAGGGGGTATGATCGTCGATGTTTTTGGCATCGAAGCCTTCCTTCCCGGTTCTCAAATCGATGTAAAACCCATCAGGGATTATGACCAGTATGTGGGTAAAACCATGGAATTCAAGGTGGTCAAAATCAACCATGAATTTAAAAACGTTGTGGTTTCGCATAAAGCACTTATCGAGGCCGATATTGAGGAACAAAAAAGAGAGATCATCAGTCAGCTCGAAAAGGGACAGGTACTGGAAGGTGTCGTGAAGAATATCACTTCCTACGGGGTCTTTATCGATCTTGGTGGTGTAGACGGACTTATTCATATTACCGACCTTTCCTGGAGCAGGATCAACCACCCGAACGAAGTGGTTGAGCTCGATGAGAAACTCAATGTGGTTATCCTCGATTTCGACGATAATAAATCAAGGATTCAGTTAGGTCTTAAACAACTCGAGAAGCATCCGTGGGATGCCTTGGGCGATGAGATCAAAATAGGTGATAAGGTTAAAGGAAAAGTTGTGGTCATTGCAGACTACGGTGCTTTCCTTGAGGTGGCCGAAGGAGTAGAAGGGCTTATCCATGTTTCGGAAATGTCATGGTCTACTCACCTGCGTTCAGCTCAGGATTTTGTCAAAGTAGGAGATGAGCTCGAAGCAGTGGTCCTCACTTTAGACAGGGAAGATCGTAAGATGTCACTCGGACTGAAACAACTTACTCCTGATCCATGGACCGATATCACAACAAAATATCCTGTTGGATCCAAACATAAAGGTATCGTCAGGAATTTTACCAATTTCGGAGTATTCGTTGAACTCGAAGAAGGGATCGACGGTCTTATTTACATTTCAGACCTTAGCTGGACCAAGAAGATCAAGCATCCGTCAGAATTTGTAACTGTAGGTGATACTCTTGAGGTTGAGGTGCTCGAACTAGATGTGGAAGGACGTAAATTGAGCCTGGGTCATAAGCAGACCACAGAGAATCCCTGGGATAAGTACGAGAAGGAATTCGCTTTGGGTACAGTACATAAAGCTTCGATCACCGATGTGGTCGATAAAGGTGCTGTTATCGCTTTTAATAACGATATAACCGCTTTCGTTCCCCAACGTCATATGGAGAAGGAAGATGGTAAAAAACTGGGTAAAGGCGAAGAAGCAGAATTCAAGATCATCGAGTTCAATAAGGAATTCAAGAGAGTAGTGGCCAGCCATACGGCGATCTTCCGCGAGGAGGAACAACGCAATGTAAAAGCTGCTCGTAAAAAAGCGTCTGCTGCTGCCGAGGAGGCAAAACCCACCCTGGGCGATGCCAACGTACAGCTTCAGGCCCTGAAAGACAAAATGGAAGCAGAGAAGAAAAAATAATTCTTATCATTTCTATTTATAAAACAGAAACCCTGATCGAGAGATCGGGGTTTTTTTGTGCTCAAAAAGGTACTTCCCACAAATCAGTTTGCAGTAACCAGAAATTGCCAACTGCAAACTGCCATCCGCCGACTGCCCACTGCCTACTTCCCACTTCCCAATTCCCACTCTCGATTCTCAATTATTCATTATCCATTATTACTGACGCATCGCTTTGCTCAGGTCAGGATCTCCGCTACGCTCCGGCATTTTTTCCTGACGCATCGCTTTGCTCAGGTCAGGATCTCCGCTACGCTCCGGCAATTTTCAACTTTCAATTTTCCATTTTCAACTTTCCATTATTAATTATTCCCTATTTTTGCTCAATAAGCGTTGGCCACCACATCTATGAGTCAAAAAGTATTGCTGACTTCCAAGGAAATAAACATCATACTGCATCGACTGGCCTGTCAACTATTGGAAAATCACCTGGATTTTAAGAATACCGCTCTTATAGGACTTCAGCCTCGTGGGATCTACGTCGCGCAGCGGCTTGCTAATATCCTGCAACAGGAATATGGAGTTAAGAAAATAGAACTGGGCTTTCTAGACATCACCTTTTACCGCGATGATTTTAGAAGAGGGGAGAAGCCACTTACCGCTTCTACTACCGAGATCGATTTTATTGTTGAAGGAAAAAATGTAGTCCTGATCGATGATGTACTCTATACCGGACGGAGTATCCGGGCCGCCCTGACCGCTATCCAGTCGTTTGGCCGTCCGAATGAAATTGAATTACTAACACTGATAGACCGACGTTTTAGTCGGCATTTACCAATACAGCCTAATTACCGTGGCAGGCAGGTGGATGCTATCAATGAGGAAAAGGTTAAAGTGATGTGGGCCGATCATGAAGGCGAAGACATAATTTATTTGGTAAACCGATGAGGCTATGAGCGAACTGAGTGTGAATCACTTACTGGGTATTAAATATCTCAATGAAAAAGATATCCATCTCATATTCGAAACCGCCGACCATTTTAAGGAAGTCATCAACCGATCCATTAAAAAAGTACCTTCGCTCCGGGATATCACCATTGCCAATATTTTCTTCGAGAGCAGTACCCGCACCAAGCTTTCCTTCGAACTGGCGGAAAAACGTCTTTCGGCCGATGTGATCAATTTTTCTGCGGCTCAGTCGTCCGTAAAAAAAGGCGAAACCTTGATCGATACCGTAAACAACATACTCTCGATGAAAGTCGATATGGTGGTGATGCGACACCCTAATCCAGGGGCCGGGATTTTTCTTTCCAAACACGTGAATGCCTCTATTATCAATGCAGGAGACGGGGCCCATGAACATCCAACCCAGGCACTACTCGACTCTTATTCGATTCGTGAAAAACTAGGCCAGGTGGAAGGAAAGAAAGTAGTGATTGTTGGCGACATCCTTCATTCGAGGGTGGCACTATCCAATATTTTTGCT
>JBDNAQ010000166.1:0-4438 GCA_039768345.1 Flavobacteriaceae bacterium | reverse complement strand
CATTGAGCGGTTCTACCCATCCGTATACCTGGGATAATATTGTAAAAATCGCCAATACGAAACCGCAAAGAAGACTTACTATAGAACCGGTACCATTCGCTCTTTTCCAGAACAATCCAAGAATGAATGTCGCTACTGCAGGCGGACTGGTATAGGCGATAACGGTCTGCAGATATTCCCAGAGCGAATCGCTCACCGTTTCGATAAAAGGGACCCACAAAATCGCAAGGACTACTAATATAATTGTCGTAATCTGCCCTACACGTACCAGTTGTTTACTGCTCATCTGCGGTCGCAACTGTCGTACAAAATCCATCGTAACCAGCGTAGAAGCCGAATTAAATGTGGCCGATACAGACGACATCATCGCTGCCATAAGACCGGCTACCACAAGGCCCAATATTCCGGCAGGTAACAATTGAAATAAAAGTACAGGATAGGTAAGGTTCGGACAATCGGAAAGATCGTCGCATACGGAACCATCGCTTAGCTGATAATTAAGACCAGATATATCCAGATCATTAAAAAGAAGGAGTCCCAATACACCTGGAACCACCATTATAAAGATCACCGGCAATTTCAAAAACCCTGCAAATAGAGCTCCCCAACGGCCATGATTCAGGTTTTTGGCACCCAGTACACGCTGGACCATAAATTGGTTATTGGCCCAAAAGTAAAATCCGAGTAACGGAATTCCCGATAGCAAAGACCACCATGGAATTTTATCGTTTGACGGACGCACCAGACTAAATACTTCTTCAGAATTGGTTGGTATATACTGACCGGCTTCTATTTTACGATCGAAATTTACCTCCCCCTTGGCAAGCATAGTATCAAGACCATCCATCATGGCCGACCAGCCTCCGCCAAGTTTGTCGAATGCAAAATAGGTCAGCAGGCAGGAGCCGATGATTAAAAGTACCGCCTGAATGACTTCTGTCTGAATTACTGAATTTAGTCCGCCGGGTATAGTATAAGCCGCTGCGGCAACGGCGAGGATAATAAGGATGAGGGTGGGGTCGAGACCTGGAAAAAGCAGCGTGAGCACAATTTTCCCTACATAGAGTCCTGCCGCGGTATCGACCAGCACATTCCCGACTACGGTAATAAACGAAAAATAATACCGTGACCTGTTGTCGTAACGTCTTTCCAGAAATTCGGGCATAGTATAGACCCCGGATTTCAAATAAAAAGGCAGGAAGAATATAGCAAAGAAGATCAGGATAACTACGGCATACCACTCGTAGTTATAAACACTGATATCGGTTTGAAAAGCATCAGAGGCTAGGCCTACGAGCGTTGAACTCGATATGTTTGCCGAGAAAAGAGCAATGCCCACAATGGGCCAGGTCATGGTTCTTCCACCCAGGAAATAGTCTTCAGAACTACTTCTTTTTGCTTTGGAAATACCATAGATAATTATACCTACCAGATACACTACAATGACCGTAATGTCTAGTACTCCAAGTTCGCCCATGCGGTAAATATATATTATTTGTTCTGTTGAATCAAGCTCTGCCGCGGCCAGCTATCATCTTTAGTACCTGTACCTAATGTAGTATAATTGGTCTACTAAGAAAACTTTAAAACCCTGTTTTGTTTCAGGTATTAGCGACTAAATTGGTCCTGTTGAAGAAATTGCCTGTGTTAACCATCCGATAGAAAATTAAACCTCAGCTTTTTCGGAGGAGACTTTTAGGCGCATCGCCAGGAATCCGGCAATAATAAAGAACACCCCACCAAAGAGTATTGCATTAATAGCGTTGTTATTCAAGGTATATTTTATGATCGACCCAAAGCTTATCGTTTGTAAAAGCATAGGTATCACGATCATCATATTCACAATACCCATATAGACTCCCCGTCGTTCTTCGGGAATGACCTTGGAAACCATGGCGTACGGTATTCCCATCATCGCGGCCCAGCCAATTCCGAATAAGATCATCGGGAGGAGTAAAACGTATTGATCTTTAATAAAAGGCATACTTAAAAGGGCCATTCCGGTTAAGAACAAGCTGATGACATAGACAAATTTTGAACTGTATTTTCGCGCAAATGGCACGAGTGCGAGTGCGACCAGCATGGTCACCATATTATAAGTGCCATTCATCAATCCGGTCTGCGCCAGGGCCTGTTCGGATAAGAGTTGAATATTTTGTGCAAACGACATATCGGCAGTACTGATCTCAGCTCCGGCTTTACAGGATTCCATAATGGTGTCGAACTTTTCAGTATCGCTATTGCTGATCCCGTATAAACTGGTGCGGAGCATCGGGGTTATAAATTGCCAATAGACGAATAGGGCATACCATTGGAATAAATACACAGCGGAAAGATTCCACATAAGATTGGGCATATCCCCTATGGCATGATAAATTTCGACCAAGGGTTCGAATATCCTTTTCAGAAGAGATTTACCTTCTTTTCGCTCTTTGATATAGGCCAATTCCTCATCTGAAGGAGGAATTTCGGGAGTTTTAATCACAGACCATAATATGGTGGTAATCGAGGCAATAGCCCCTAAAAAGAAGGAATAATATACCCACTTGGGAATTGCGGTTACTACCTCTGCTCCGGTGGTACAGAGTTCTCCGGTAACCGCAGGAACACTGAACCAGTCTTGAAATAAAAACAATGAAAAGTTGGCAAGTGTGATCCCGGCTCCCACAAACAAGCTTTGCATTTGAAAGCCATAAGTCAATTGATTATCCGGAAGTTTATCACCGATAAAAGCCCGGTAGGGTTCCATCGCCGTATTATTACAGGCATCTAAAATCCACAGCAAACCTACCGCAAACCATAAATGCGGACTGAAAGGAAATGCGAAAAGACATAAACTGGCGCCTATGGCCCCGATCAGGAAAAACGGTTTCCTCCTTCCCCATCGCGGTGACCAAGTTTTATCGGATATTGCACCTATTAAAGGTTGTATCAATAACCCCGTTACAGGACCTGCGAGGTTTAGGAGAGGTAGTTCTTCATGATGAGCGCCCAGGAAGGAAAATATGGGATTTATGGCTGTTTGCTGAAGGCCAAAACTGAACTGGATTCCGAAAAACCCAACGTTCATATTCCAAATCTGCCAAAAGCTTAACTCGGGTTTCCTAATCTTCATAAACTCCGTTTGGTGGTTTGGTTCTGTATTAAACCGATTGTCAGCAGTTCAATATCAACCGTTGAATATAGAGATTTATCTGTATACTCTATAAAATTCTCATTAAAAACTGGCGACAATTAAAACGAAAACGATTTAGTAAGAAGTGAATTATTCCAGAAATTCAATATTTCTTTTCAGTCCGGAATATTTGGTACGCTTCACCGCCGATTTTTTAAATACTCTGCTAAATACCTCTTCCGAAATCTCTGTCCAATCCTTTTTCGTCATAGATAATAATTCTGGATGCGGGTTAAAAAGAGGTTCCTGATGTGTTTTGGAAAATCGGTTCCAGGGGCAAACATCCTGACAGACATCACAGCCAAAGACCCAGTCGTCAAAGCTTCCTTTATAGGAAGCGGGGATTTCATTTTTCAGCTCGATTGTAAAATAAGAAATACACTTGCTGCCATCTACCACATACGGCTGGATGATCGCTTCTGTAGGGCAGGCATCGATACAGGCGGTACAGTCGCCACAGTGGTCGGTGACTGGGTGATCGGCCTCCAGTTCCAGATCGAGTATGAGTTCTGCTATGAAGTAAAATGAACCGTGCTGTTGCGTAAGCAGGTTGCTGTGTTTCCCAATCCACCCCAAACCACTCCGCGCTGCCCAGGTTTTATCCAGTACAGGGGCAGAATCCACAAAAGCTCGTCCATGCACCTGTCCGATCTCATCCTGAATGTTATGGAGGAATTCTTTGAGTTTGTCCTTGATCACGAAGTGATAATCCATGCCATAGGCATATTTGGAAATCTTGTAGGTATCTTCGATCTGGCTTTCGGAGGGAAAATAATTGTACAAAAGGGAAACAACCGACTTAGCCCCGGGAACAAGTTTTCGCGGATCCAAACGTTTGTCAAAATGGTTTTCCATATAGTGCATTTCGCCATGCCTGTTTTCCTTCAGCCATTTCTCCAATCTTGGGGCCTCTTCCTCCAAAAAATCAGCTTTGGAAATACCACAAGATAAAAAACCGAAGCGCTTGGCTTCGGTTTTAATAAAATCAGTATAGTCTTTTGGAGTTACCATTTAGCATTAATGTATATACCGAAGAGGAATTTGTATTTATAATATACAAATCTAACGGAAATGAATTTGTACCTGGCAACCAAATTCAGCGAGGCACAAAAAAACCGTCCGGAACGCCGGACGGTATTTGCTAATTCAAAAAATGGATTTATTTGCGATTGTTGGCCAGGATTGCATCCAATTCTCCTGCGATATCAGAAGCAGCTTCAATTTGGTACTTCATGGTCTTTTTCTTATTCCCATTTCGCAATT
>JBDNAQ010000165.1:0-10353 GCA_039768345.1 Flavobacteriaceae bacterium | reverse complement strand
CCCCAAATGATCACGGCCACCATAATGACGATGCTGATAACTGTATTGGCCGGATCCTGTGAAGTATGGGCATCCATTGTGTATAGCATAATGCCAAAGACCACACTGATAAGGCCCAGGATTAGTCCGAAATTAAGGGAATACTTCCCGGTTTTAGGTTGATTTTCTTCCATGTTTTCTTTCTTTAGGTTTGTAAAATGTTAGTATAGGCCATGGCTTTTTTGTTACATATAAATATAGCGATTTTAAGAATTCTTTTTTGTGCGCTAAATTGCTGTATAATAGAAAAATGATTAAATTTGCAGCCGCTAAAAGCCAGAAGAAGAGATATGAGAAAAGATATTCACCCAGAGAATTACAGACTAGTAGCCTTTAAAGATATGTCGAACGACGATGTTTTTCTTACTAAGTCTACTGCAGATACAAAGGAGACCATCACCATCGAAGGTGTTGAATATCCTTTGGTAAAACTTGAGATCTCCAGAACTTCACATCCTTACTATACCGGCAAGGCCAAATTGGTTGATACTGCAGGAAGGATCGACAAATTTAAGAGCAAGTACGGTAAGTTCAAGAAAGATAAACCGACATCCGACAAGGAGGCTAGCGCTGCCAGTTCTCCGGAAGAATGATCCGTTGATCGTAAAAAGATAGGTAAACGCCCCCGATTCTCATCGGGGGCGTTATTTTTATACTTTTATCAAAAATAACCGAGATGAACTACATACTCTTTGATGGACCGATGAGGGATTCTTTACTGCCCTTTACCTTTACCCGACCCGTGGCAGATATCAGGATAGGAATTCTTACCATCAGAGAAAAATGGGAGATCATGCTCAATAAGCCCACCAGCACCCTAACCGAAGACTACCTGAGTACGAAATACCCCTTGAGAACCGAAGCGGTCAATATAATGATCGACGCGTCTTTTGTTCCAGATCTGACCCTTGTCGGGCATATTATGAAATTGAAAGCTGGAGAGGCCATTGTAGCGGGCGAAGTGACCATAGCCTACTGTACAACTGACCCCCGGAAGGAATTGAAAAGTGAAAGCTTAGTTACCATTAATTACGAGGGCGATAGTTTTAGAATTGAAAATACATGGGACATCTTCTCGCGTAACGGGGAGGCGCTACAGGCCGACTTTGAATTAATCACTAAAGGCAGGCAGAGCGAACCTATCTCCCCAACCAATAGCGTGATCCACCCTGAAAATATATTCCTTGAAAAGGGGGCGAAGGTAGAATACAGCATATTGAACGCCTCAAAAGGCCCGATTTATCTGGGTAAAAATTCGGAGATAATGGAGGGGAATATGATCCGTGGCGGGCTCGCACTTTGTGAAAATGCTGTGATTAAAATGGGAGCCAAGATCTATGGCCCTACCACAGTAGGACCATATGGGAAGGTCTGTGGTGAGATCAACAATTCGGTCATTTTTGGGTATTCCAGCAAAGGCCACGATGGCTACCTGGGTAATTCTGTCCTTGGAGAGTGGTGTAATATAGGCGCCGACTCCAACAATTCGAATCTTAAAAATAATTACGCCAAAGTCAGGATTTGGAATTATTCCTCTGAGCGGTTCGAACAAACGGGCCTGCAGTTCTGTGGTTTGATGATGGGTGATCACAGTAAGACAGCTATCAATACAATGTTCAATACCGGAACCGTGATTGGGGTGAACTCGAATATCTATACGCCTGGATTTCCAAGAAATTTTGTACCCAGTTTTAGTTGGGGCGGGGCCACAGGATTTTCCACTTATTACCCTCAAAAGGCTTTCGAGGCAGCTGAGGTGATGATGGCACGAAGAGGAGTCACCTTCGATAAGGTGGAGGCAGACATCCTGAATCATGTTTTCGAGATCACCAAAAAATGGCGTAATTATCCCCAGTAAACCATAGGTGAACCGTTCGGGTTTGCTTCCGCTGCATTTGGCTGGAAGTTGGTATCTTTGCAGCCCCATTATGGTTTTAAAAGCATATGAATAAACGAGTGGCCTTCCATACCCTGGGTTGTAAGCTGAATTTTTCAGAAACCTCCACTATTGCACGTCAGTTCACCGGCGAAGGCTTCGAACGTGTAGGATTCGATACTGAGGCAGATATATATGTTATCAATACCTGTTCGGTGACGGAAAATGCCGATAAACAATTTAAATCGATTGTAAGGCAAGCTCTTAACCACAATTCCGACGCATTTATCGTAGCCATTGGCTGCTATGCCCAGCTTAAACCTCAGGAAATTGCTTCTTTAGATGGAGTAGACCTTGTATTGGGTGCTACCGAGAAATTTAATATCATGGCTTACCTCGACGATCTGAGTAAAAAGAACGAGGGGGTTATTCATTCCTGTGAGATTGAGGAAGCTAATTTTTATGTGGGCAGCTATGCCATAGGAGACCGCACACGTGCCTTCCTGAAGGTCCAGGATGGATGTGATTACAAATGTAGTTTTTGTACCATACCACTTGCCAGAGGAATATCACGGAGCGACACACTTGATAATGTTCTGGATAATGCAAGAAAGATCGCGGAACAGGGGATAAAGGAAATAGTACTTACCGGAGTTAATATAGGCGATTACGGCAAAGGGGAATATGGGAATAAACAGCACGATCATACTTTCTATGATCTTGTTCAGGCCCTGGATAAGGTCGAAAACATTGATCGTATACGCATCTCTTCTATCGAACCGAATTTATTAAAGGACGAGATCATAGATTTTGTAGCTTCGAGTAATATTTTTGTGCCGCATTTTCATATACCACTACAGAGCGGAAGCGACAAAATACTAAAACTAATGAAGAGGAGGTACCAACGAAGCCTCTACGCAAAAAAAGTTGATCAGATCAGGGAAATTATGCCTGATGCCTGCATCGGGGTCGATGTCATCGTAGGATTTCCAGGTGAAACCGACGAAGATTTTTTGGAAACATATACCTTCCTTAATGATCTGAACATCTCATACCTGCACGTTTTTTCCTATAGCGAGCGAGACAATACAACGGCTGCCCAAATGCCGGGGACTGTTTTACCCGCGATTCGAAAAAAGAGAAGTAAAATGCTCAGGGGACTCTCGGCCAAAAAGCGCAGAGCCTACTATGAATCACAAATTGGCAGCAGACGTAAAATATTGCTGGAGGGCGAGAATAAAAAGGGCTATATGTACGGATTTACTGAAAATTATGTCCGGGTAAGAACGCCCTGGGACCCGGAACTGGTCAATTCGATACTGGAAGTAAAATTAGATGGAATGGATGAGGAAGGAATGGTGAGGTTTAAGAGCCTTGAGCCTACCTTGTTTCAATAACATAAAAAAACCCGGCTGTTCTAAACCGGGTTTGATGTTTTGTGTAGAAATCGCTTTAATTATTCGATTTCTGAGAGATGACTTTAATCAGATTCGTATTCCTACCGGAAGCATCTCTTTATACTGTCTGTTCTTTCTTAAAAATCCGGCGATCTGCGGACTGGTTGGTACTACTCTAAGATTTTGTCCCTGGATATGATGTAAAACACCTTTGATAAAATCTTCTTTAAATCCATCTTTGGAGATTTCCTCCGGTATTACGAGTTTGGTGAGGAATACTTTACGTTCTTGCGAAGAGTACTCAATTTTGGCCAAATGCCCGTCAACCCTAGTTTCAAATTGTCGCAAGAAACTATTGTCCTTAATGGTAACTTCATTCATATAGCTAGAATTTAGTGTGGTTTCAGATAAAAAAATTACGATAGTTAAGAATCGTAATTTCAAACAGTAACACCCAGAGTAATTAATTTACAACCAGTCGACAAAAGTAGCGAAAAAAATGCTAATTTCCTAGAAATTACCACACTAAAGAACGTATGGTTCGATCAAAAATTCACGTCTATCTGATGCCCGGGATGGCGGCAAACTCTACCATTTTCAAGAATATTCAGTTAGATGTGGATCATTTCGAGACCCATAGACTAGAATGGTTTGTACCCAAACGTGGCATGACGCTGACGGAATATGCTGAGACGATGTGCGATCATATTCACCATAAAGAACCGGTTTTGATCGGTGTTTCCTTTGGGGGAATCCTGGTTCAGGAAATAGCCAGATTGATCTCTGTGAGGAAGGTCATTATTATCTCGAGTGTAAAGAACCGGAACGAACTTCCCAAGCGTTTGATCTTTGCCAAGTATACCAAGATTCACAAACTCCTGCCGACGGGGTTGGTTAACAATGTTGAACTTCTGGCGAAATACGCTTTTGGTGAAACTGTCAATAAAAGGCTTGAGCTTTATGAAGAATATCTTTCGATACGCGATAAGTATTATATCGACTGGGCTATCGACCAGATGGTACACTGGAAACAAAAAGAGCATCATCCTGGATTGATACATATTCACGGGGATAAAGATGCGGTGTTTCCGATTCAGTATATCAAGGATTGCCTCGAGGTAAAAGGCGGAACACATACCATGATATTAAACCGGTTCAGATGGTTTAATCAACGCTTGCCAACAATTATTTTGGAGGAAGGGAGTTCTATTTAATACCTTTGAACAAACAATCAAATTTATTATAATGGCGGTGATGAAGAAAATTTTGATGATATTGGGTGTGGTCTTTGTGATCAGCACCCTTGTATTTGCAGTACAGAGGAGTCCGGTAGATCCAATCGAGATTCCGATTGAAACAGAGGTTAAAGACGGCGATAAAAACGTGGCCTCTGAATATACTATCTCAGCGATCGATATCCCGGAAAACTTAGTTTTTGCAGGCGAGAAAGTGCCTCAGGAAGATCCTGAGATTATGGAACGGATCGATAGGGAATTTTTGGTCAACACCTATTGGCAGTCCAATGCCTTGCTTCTGATGAAAAGGGCGCATAAGTTCTTTCCTATTATCGAACCAATTTTAAGGAAACATAATGTGCCGGAAGATTTTAAATACCTGGCTGTGGCCGAAAGCGGTCTCCAAAACTCAGTTTCGCCGGCTGGGGCTACTGGTTTCTGGCAGATTATGAAAGCTACCGGTCGCGAATATGGTCTGGAAATCAATTCTAACGTAGACGAACGCTATCATCTGGAAAAAGCAACCGATGTTGCATGCAGATATCTGAAAAGGTATAAAAAGAAATTTGGTAGCTGGACCCTTGCAGCTGCTTCCTATAATGCCGGCGTAGGCTCCATCAATAAGTTTATGAATATCCAGCAGGCAGACGACTATTACGATCTCCTTCTGGGAGAGGAAACAGGGCGTTACGTATTTCGTATACTCGCTATTAAAGAGATCCTCAATAATCCGGAGAAATACGGGTATGAGATCGAGAACCATGATTTGTATAAAGCGGTGCCTACCTTTAATGTGGAGATCGATGAACCGGTGGAAAACTTTGCTGAATTCGCAACCCAGTATGGGATTAATTATAAGATACTAAAAAGGCATAATCCCTGGCTGAGGGAGCCACATCTGAACAATGCCTCAGGCAAGAAATATATCATTCAGATTCCTAATAAAGGGTATTACTCTACCAGTCGCTAAATCAAATTCGCTTCATCTGCTGCTGCATCATCTTGATCTGCTCGGTCAGCATGTTGTTCTTATCTAGTTTTTTGGCTTCCTGCAGAAGCGTTGTCGCCTCGCGCTTTCGTCTTTTTTGCATGGCGATCCCTGCCAGGCTTAATTTAGCCATAGCCACGTCGTAATCCATGTTCAGTCCCAGTTTCAAGGCCTTCCTGAAATATTTCTCTGCCTGGGTAAGATTCTTTTGAGAATAAATTATCCCATAGAGGTAGTTGTAGTAACCCTGTTGTTTTTGAGTTAATGCGGTCTCAGGCTTTTTGATCTTCTCCAGCCATTTCTGCGTACCGTCCAGATCTTGTTTCCTCATGCGTAAAAATGCCAGTAGAATGAGTTCGTTTCTAAAATATAGGAAGATGAAAACCAATGCGAGAAGGATTAAGGAAATACCATTCCCTATATTGCCTTCTGCGAACTGATATCCGGCGTAGCCCAACAAAAGAGCCGCTAAAATTATTTTTATGATTTTATTGAACATATCAATTTCTGATTAATTTGTAACTCGTAGTCGATTTTACAGTGGTGGGGATTTCCATATCCCCGGTTAAGGTCATCAGGGCTGTGCCTTCGGAATACCCCTCGACTAACATATCGAGGATAAAACCGGTTTTACTATCCGCTGTTATTGTTGTTTCCTGCTTCCCGCTTAAAGACATGCTTGTGCCAGAATCTTCGATATCCATTTCAATGGCGGCCTGTCCTTTGATATGGTTTTCGGCCTGAGTGGATTTTTCGAGTGTCCATGTATTCTTTGCCGAAAGCTTTCCGGTGTATTCGTTTTCCCAACTGCTTTGTAAAGTGTCCTTACCTTCCGGATAAATATAGGTCATCTGCTCAAAACTGTTTGAGAGCGCTTCGGACCCAAATTCATTTCTCAGAGATTCCTTCAGGGCATTTTTCGAGACTTCATCTGTAATACCCGAAGCTTCGGTCATTTTACTGATCAGGCTGTCACCACCTTGTACAGAGAGTACATTTCCGCTTTTTGCAAGTTTCAGGCGAACAGGAATATTCAGTAAACTGTTAAAAATCTTGGATTGCGTGTCTCCTTCAATAACCTCGCTGGCATCTACACTCATAAGTTCTCCCTGAAGATTAGAATTCATGCGCATACCAAGGCCTAGGAAGACCATGTCAATTTCATAGAGATCATCTTTAACCTCCGCCACCTTGAATTCCATCTTACCTTTTATCGTATTTTCCAATTCGTGAGTTACCCCTTCGATCTGCTGCGTGATGAGCTGTTGAGCATTTTGCTCAACAACATAAGTATCGCCCTTTTTAAGTGTATAATGCAATGAATGCTGACTCCAGGAAGCAGTGCAAAAAAACAGTACGATAAGCCTGATGAAGTAACTTCTCATGAGGAGAATGTCGGGTGATTAAAAGATGCCGCAAAAGTAATAAATCTATCCGAATTATTTTTTGATTCCGATTTGGCAAAGCAAAAACTCTTTGTATATTTGCGGCCAGATTTTAGTATCCTAAGGCGCCAGTGCGG
Organism: Flavobacteriaceae bacterium; assembly: GCA_039768345.1. Lineage (GTDB taxonomy): Bacteria > Bacteroidota > Bacteroidia > Flavobacteriales > Flavobacteriaceae > JAHEJJ01. The sequence continues at coordinate 3,296 of JBDNAQ010000165.1, read as the reverse complement.
CTTAGCTAAAAAAAAATTCTCCGGAATGAAAAGAACATATCAGCCATCTAAAAGGAAAAGAAGGAATAAACACGGTTTCAGGGAGCGAATGGCGTCTGTTAACGGCAGAAAAGTGTTAGCTCGGAGAAGGGCAAAAGGCAGAAAGAAATTAAGTGTATCTTCTGAGCCCAGACACAAAAAATAATGATAGTCAGAACAATATTCAATAAGGTGTTACTTTCATCAGGTAACACCTTTTTTTTGTCTTTACCTCAATAATCAATAAGTTAAGATGCCCAAAAGAAAAGATTTAAATACGGTCCTTATCATCGGCTCAGGACCTATCATCATTGGACAGGCATGTGAATTTGACTACTCAGGATCGCAGTCGTTAAGGTCATTAAGAGAAGATGGAATAAAAACCATTTTGATCAATAGTAATCCCGCGACGATTATGACCGACCCCACAATGGCAGACCATGTCTACCTCCTCCCACTGAACACCAAGTCGATTGTCCATATCTTAAAAAGCCACCCTGAGATTGATGCCGTATTACCTACCATGGGTGGGCAGACAGCTTTGAATTTATGTATCGAAGCAGACGAAAAGGGTATCTGGGAAGACTTTAAGGTTGAAATTATCGGTGTAGATATCGCGGCGATCAATATCACTGAAGACCGGGAACAGTTCAGGGAATTAATGTTAAAAATCGATATCGGGATGCCACCCCAGGCCTCTGCGACCTCATATTTAACAGGAAAGGAAATCGCTCAGGAATTTGGATTTCCACTGGTGATCAGGGCGTCCTATACTCTGGGAGGTGCAGGTGCATCTATAGTACATGATCCGAAGGATTTCGACAACTTACTGAGTCGCGGACTCGAAGTTTCGCCTATTCATGAAGTAATGATCGATAAGGCACTTATAGGCTGGAAGGAATACGAATTGGAGCTTCTTAGAGACAAAAACGATAATGTGGTGATCATCTGTACCATAGAAAATATGGATCCGATGGGTATCCATACCGGGGATTCGATCACCGTTGCTCCCGCCATGACGCTATCCGACACTACTTTTCAGCGAATGCGTGATATGGCGATCAAAATGATGCGTAATATCGGTGACTTTGCTGGGGGTTGTAACGTACAGTTTGCCGTGAGTCCCGACGAAAAAGAAGATATAATCGCTATCGAGATCAACCCAAGGGTATCGCGATCTTCGGCACTGGCCTCCAAGGCCACAGGCTACCCCATCGCCAAAATAGCGACAAAACTTGCCATAGGATATAGTTTGGATGAGTTGGAGAACCAGATTACCAAATCGACCTCTGCTCTTTTTGAACCTACCCTGGATTACGTGATCGTTAAGATTCCACGTTGGAATTTCGATAAGTTTGAAGGTTCTGACCGGACTTTAGGCTTGCAGATGAAATCGGTGGGCGAGGTAATGGGCATAGGCCGCTCTTTCCAGGAAGCCCTGCATAAGGCAACACAATCGCTGGAGATCAAACGGAACGGACTTGGGGCCGACGGCAAGGGATACAAGAACTATGAAAAGATCATCAGCAAGCTGACCATACCGAGCTGGGATCGCGTTTTTGTCATCTACGATGCCATCCAACTTGGAATTCCTTTGAGCAGGATCCATGAAATCACCAAGATCGATATGTGGTTCCTAAAACAATATGAGGAGCTGCATTTTCTAGAGAAGGAAATATCGAAATATACTATTGAAAACCTGCCCAAAAAACTCTTGCTTGAAGGCAAGCAAAAAGGTTTTGCCGACAGGCAGATTGCGCATATGCTCGATTGCTATGAATCTGAGGTTCATAACAAAAGGATGGCATTGAATATTAACCGCGTTTATAAATTGGTAGACACCTGTGCTGCCGAGTTTAAGGCGATGACGCCTTACTATTATTCTACCTTTGAGGAGGAGATCGAAACGGCCAAAGGGGAACGCTATGTGGCGAACGACAGCATCGTTACAGACCGTAAAAAAATTGTAGTCCTGGGTTCAGGGCCTAACCGGATCGGGCAGGGTATCGAATTCGACTACTGTTGTGTTCATGGGGTACTGGCGGCAGCCGAATGTGGTTATGAGACCATTATGATCAATTGTAACCCTGAAACAGTCTCCACCGATTTTGATACAGCCGACAAGCTCTATTTCGAACCGGTTTTTTGGGAACATATCTACGATATAATCCTGCATGAAAAACCAGAGGGCGTAATTGTGCAACTCGGGGGACAAACCGCTTTAAAACTGGCGGAGAAACTCGATAAATACGGTATCAAGATTATGGGTACGACCTTCAGTTCGCTCGATCTTGCTGAAGACCGTGGCAGCTTCTCAAGACTGCTAAAGAAGAACAATATTCCCTATCCTCACTTTGGTGTGGCCGAAAGCGCCGATGAAGCGCTGGAACTGGCGAAGGATCTTAAATTCCCGCTCCTGGTCCGTCCCTCTTATGTTTTAGGTGGTCAGGGTATGAAAATCGTGATAAACGAAACCGAATTGGAAGAACATGTTGTCGATCTTCTGAGAAAGATCCCCAATAACAAATTGTTGCTGGATCATTATCTCGACGGGGCGATCGAAGCAGAGGCCGATGCTATTTGTGACGGGAACGACATCTATATTATCGGGATAATGGAGCATATCGAACCTTGCGGCATACATAGTGGCGACTCAAATGCCACCTTACCTCCATTTAATCTTGGGGAGTTTGTTATGCAGCAAATAAAGGACCATACAAAAAGTATTGCGCTGGCACTCAATACGGTAGGTCTTATCAATATACAGTTCGCCATCAAAGATGATATGGTATATATCATAGAGGCCAATCCCAGGGCTTCCAGAACCGTGCCTTTCATTGCCAAGGCTTATGGAGAACCATATGTTAATTATGCGACGAAAGTCATGCTTGGCGAAAAGAAAGTAAAAGATTTTACCTTCAATCCATCATTGGAGGGCTATGCCATAAAGCAGCCGGTATTTTCTTTTAACAAATTCCCTAATGTGAATAAGAATCTGGGTCCAGAGATGAAAAGTACTGGTGAGAGCATATTGTTTATAGACAGTCTAAAGGACGATCAGTTTTATAACCTCTACACACGCCGTAAGATGTACCTGAGCAAATAAACTTTATCCGGGGAATTGGAAAAAGGGATCAAGGTGGCAAAAGATCGAATTTTACTGAAATCTCAACTTCCTGGGCAATTTTTTGAAATACTATTTTGGGTACTTCAATTCCGTGGTCCTCTGGGCGGATCAAAAAATTGGAGCTGAGCGTGATACCCTCCTTTGTTTTACT
>JBDNAQ010000164.1:0-5652 GCA_039768345.1 Flavobacteriaceae bacterium | reverse complement strand
GGGAAAAATCATATGTGGGTGCATCCACTATAAGTTTAAGTATGCCCGCAATCTCATCTTGTTGTTCGATCAAAAAGTGCTGTAAATTGGAATCCTTTATTTCCCTGTCTATCACCTCAGGCGTAAAACTGCTTTCGATATATTGAGAAGGGTCTTCATTTGGCCATAAATGCAGGTAGTGTTGATGATACGATGCAGTGCCTACACGATTATAAGTGGAGATCAATTCAGAAGTGAGCGGTATCATTCTCATGTTCTAACAACTCTAATCCTTTTCGCCCCCTTCAGGTCCGTAGAACATCACCCAGGTGGCAAAATCATCGGTAAAGTTTATAAAGCGATGCTCTTGAAAGGCGGGAACAAAAAGAAAATCCCCGGACTTGCATTTTACCCGTTGATCGCCGTTTTGAAATTCCGATGAACCTGAAATTATAATATAGACTTCGTCTCTGTCATGGGGCTGTTGAAGATCTACTTTATCGGGTTTGTACACCTCAACGGATAAGCTACCATGAAGGAAAAAGGTTTTAAAAGTATCCCTGGAGCCTTGGAGTGCTTCAAGGGCCTGGTCCTTGTCGATTTTCATGTCTATACCTTCCACTTAATGTTACAGCCGATACTTGGTTTCTGAACAGTATCGATCGCTTCTCCTCTAAGTAACGCATCCATCGCTGCCCGCATATCTTTTCCGGTCACGGGGATATCATTGCCTGGTCTGCTATCATCCATTTGTCCTCGGTAGACCAGTTGCAGATCCCGGTCGAAAATATAAAAATCAGGGGTGCAGGCGGCATCATAGGCCTGTGCAACCTGTTGCGACTCATCGTAGAGATAAGGAAAAGGATAGCCTTCTTCCCTGGCGTTAACCGTCATCAAATCAGGGGCATCGTCGGGATAATTAACCACATCATTGCTGGAAATAGCAATAAACCCTATACCCTTCGCCTGGTAATCCCGGGCCATAGAGACCATGCCCGCATTTACGTGCTTTACAAAAGGACAGTGATTGCAGATAAACATGATTACAGTCCCTGTGGTTCCCTTTAAATCTTTAAGAGACACCGATTTGCCGGAGACGGTGTCGGGCAGTATAAAATCTGGTGCCTGTGTACCTAAAGGGATCATGTTACTCGGAGTCCGTGCCATAGATTTTTATTTACTAAATTAATCAATATTTGAAAGCCTGCACTTCGTATCGATGCCCGATCACATCATGCTATCGAAGAAAATGGCATTCATCAGGAGCTTGTTGGTGCCATACCAGAACGCTCTGAAGTTTGTGTTATCGGTAAAGACAATTACACGGCCTTTACCCAGCTTTTGTACCTGAAAAGGAACACTTCCTTTAAGTTTTGCCAGGTTTTCCTCTGAAATATAACCGCTGAGAAGAGGAGAGCTGGTGTATTGGATCGGATTTTTATAACTGTCCTTATCGGGCTCGATGTAAATATTCGAATTCCTAAAAATCGGGACAGTATTGTTTTTATAACCGAAATTGATCGGGTGTGAGCGATCGATCCTTGTATTAAAAATTGCTCCACCGGTTTGCTGAGCTCCTTTAAACTTTGAAACCTGACCAAAAGTCACATCCTTGGCAACCAGGGTGTCGCGCTTAAAGCTGAGTTTGATAAATTCCTGCTTTTCAAGCCACTCGATGGCATTGCGATATGCGATTAGCGTTCCGCCTGATTTGACCCATGTATTGAGTTTTTCTTTGATTTTTTCATCGATCTTCATTTTATCCCGACCACCCGGCAAGATGATATCGGTATAGTCACTCAAATCGACCTCTTCCAAATAACTAAGATCTATTTTGCTGAGCTTCATATCGTATCGGGTATCGAAAAGGTGCCAAATCTCACCGGCGTCGTATGGTCGGATCCCTTTCCCGACCACAATCGCCACTTTTTGTTTTTTTACCGGGTCGAATTCACTGCTTCCCAAATCGATCCCCTGGGTCAGGCCGGTGGAAACTCCATGTATTTTCAGCGCATTATCCTCGGCCAATTCTTTGAGGAAACCATGAATCTCGTCGCTACTCATTTCCTGATTTTGAACAGGCACGAGCACGGCGCCATAATCAAAGCTTTGGCCAGACGTGGTAAAAGGGAACTTGGCGATCTTGGCGCGCAAGCCTTTCTCCAGTATTTTGTTGAGTGCCCTGGGCGCAAAATACCCACCCCATTCGAAGAGGTATGCATATTCACTTTTTTCACTGATGGAACCTTTAGGTGGCGTTAATTCTGTTACCTCCGCGGCGGCAGCGGTCATAGAGCGTAATTCGGTATAGTCAAGGTTAAATGCCAGCGGAAGTGTCCATGCCGAAATGTCGTAAAAGAGACTGTCTGTAAAAGAAGTACGTTTTTCAAAAATAGCTTTTATGAGCCGATGATTTTTCTGATTTACCGGAACAATATAGGCGTGGCCCGGGCTGTATTTTTTATTGCCAAGGGTCATATCCTTCGAAATTTCATGGAACCTGATTTTATGCCGGTGAAGGATCTCAGCCAGTTGATGAGTTTTAGCAGCATCTTTTGAGTCTCCGAAGAGGTAGGCTTTATTCCTACCGATAGACGATTCTATGCGCATGTTCTTATAAAAGTTCCTCTGGTACCGTAAAAGATCGAGTCTTAATTCATTCGACGCTTTTAGTGTAGACATTGCGGTGGTAAACTGGTTACGGATACTAAAGGGAAAACTCAACAATCCGTTTTCGGTCTCCTGGATATGCCCCCTAGCACTGGCCTGTTCAAACAGGATCCCAATTCCACCATTCACATCAGGATAGGTTGATCCCTTGCCATAATAATAATCATCGTACCGCTCTTCAGTGAAATAAAGTGAGCCTATCTCGTCTAGAGCAGCAGCATGAAATTTACTTATTTCCCGGGTGAGATCCTGGTTTTCCTTAGGTGTTAAAGGATGGACTCTGCTTTGCACGCCTGGTTGAAAAAAGAAAGTCGAATTCGTACCCATTTCATGGTGGTCTGTAAGCACATTGGGCATCCACTTATGGAAGGATTCTATTCGTGCCCTGCTTTCCGGTAATTGTACCGGAAGCCAATCCCTGTTCAGGTCGAACCAATAGTGATTGGTGCGGCCACCTGGCCATACCTCGTGGTATTCTCGCTCATTATTATCTGGGTTCAGATGAATGCTTCTGTTGGTATTGGCCCAATAGGCAAAACGCTGAAGTCCGTCCGGGTTAAAAGACGGATCGAGCAAGACCACTGTATTGGTCAGCTGGGATTCGATCTCAGAACCTTCTACCGCCGCCAGATAGTAGGCATAGGCAAGAGCGGCGTTAGATCCGCTGGGTTCATTGCCATGGATGGAAAAGCCCTGATATATGACTACGGGAATTTGATTGAGTGCTGAATCGGGTACTTCCTCATCTGTGATTTTCAGATGCTGCGCCCGGAGTTCTTCAAGATTTCGGTGATTTTCGGGCGTAGTGATGGTCAGTAAAAGTAAAGGGCGTCCTTCAAATGTCTCCCCCCTGTTTTCTAGTGTTATTCGCTCGCTGGCATTAGCCAGCGCAGTCATATATTGAACCAGTTTGTCATGAGTGACATGCCATTCACCTACCTTATGACCGATCACTTGCTCAGGTGTTGGGATGTCGGGATTGTAGGTGGTGCCCTTGGGAAGATAATATTCCAATTCCTGGCTTATTATCGGTTGCAGGAAACATATGGCAATTATAAAAAAGAGTGATTTTCTCATAATTTCTAGGGTATTATTGGCTGGAAATATAAATATAAAAAACGGCCTTTGATTTCAAAGGCCGTCAGTTGAAATAATATTTTATTATCGTTTCATATATCCTCGAAGTCCAGATCGGTAAAGCTCTCCTTGGAGGCCTCACCATTCGAACTGGGTTCTGTCTTCTTAAAATCTTTCTGGTGCCGTTCAGAAATGACTTCGGTTCCTTTTTCAGCAATGATATAATCCATCATTTCCCCAACGTTTTCTCTGAAAGATGCAAAATCTTCTTTATAGAGATATATTTTATGTTTTTTGTAGTGGAAGGATCCGTCATCGTGGGTAAACTTTTTACTTTCGGTGATGGTCAGATAAAAGTCGCCTGCCTTTGTGCTTCTGACGTCGAAGAAATAAGTTCTCCTTCCAGCACGTAAAACCTTCGAAAATATTTCTTCCTGATCCATTAGTTCTTTGTCGCCCATGATATGATTTATGTAGTTAGCTGTCTGTATAATATCCTCAAAAGTGTAAAAAAAATGCTAATTCAGCAACATTTTTCTAGTTTTCTTTCTCGGACAGCTGATGCAGATAAAGCTCCTTATAGTAGCCTTTTTGGGCAATCAGCTGATCATGCGAACCTTGTTGTAATATTTGTCCGTCTTGCAGTACCAGGATCAGGTCGGCATTTTTAGCAGAGGAGACCCTGTGACTCACAATTAATGTGGTCTTATCATGGGAAGCCTGCTTAAGATTGTTAAGGATTTCCTCTTCGGTCTCGGTATCCACGGCAGACAAGCAATCGTCGAAAAGATAAATCACAGGATTTTTTAGCAGCGCCCTTGCAATTGAGATACGTTGTTTCTGGCCTCCACTTAGGGTAATTCCGCGTTCGCCGAGGATCGTATCATATTGTTTTCCGAATCCCATAATATTGTCATGGACCACCGCCATTTTGGCTACCCCGAGGATTTCTTCTTCTGTAGCATCTTCTTTCCCAAATTTGATATTGTTCCTAATCGTGTCTGAAAACAGGAAAGCATCCTGTGGAACCGCACCTATCGAAGACCTTAGGCTTTCTAAATTCAGATCCCTGACTCCAATGCCATCGATGAGTATTTTACCCGAGGTAGCATCGTAGAGTCGGGCTACCAGATCGAGAATAGTTGATTTGCCCGAGCCGGTCTTACCGATGATCGCCACAGTCTGCCCCGGATTAATTTCGAATGATATATTATTCAATGCGGTAATATTGGTGTCATCGTAAGTAAATGTGACATTCCTGAATTCAATTTTTCCTGTAATGGGGGTATTTTCCTTAACCCGGTTAGCTATCTCCGGCTCTTCTTTCAGGAATTCATTGATCCGTTTCTGTGAAGCTTCGGCCCTCTGCACAATCGAGGTAAGCCATCCTACTATGGCTACCGGCCAGGTCAGCATATTCACATAGAGTATAAACTCGGCAATGGTACCTACAGAGGCTATTTCACCATCGATATATTGCTTTCCCCCGATATAGATCACGAAAATATTGCTGATGCCGATCAGCAGGATCATCAATGGGAAGAACCATGCATTTACCTTGGCAAGATCCATACTCTTATCTCTGCCTTCAAGGGCCAGCACGTTGACCTCATCGCTAATCCTGTCCTCAAGGTTATAGGCTTTGATCACAGACACCCCCGAAAAAGACTCCTGTGCGAATGTAGAGAGGGTAGACAGGTATTCCTGTACTCTAGTACTCCTGAGGTGGATCACCTTGCTGATCTGATAGATCAGAAATGAGAGAATCGGCAGAGGTATCAGGGCATAAAAAGCGATCGTCGGTGCTTTTATAAACATCAGTGGTATAAGACAGGCAAAAAGTGTCAGGGTTTGGATCCCGTACATAATAGCAGGACCGGCATAGAGTCTTACCTGGCTCACATCCTCGCTGATCCGGTTCATCAG
>JBDNAQ010000163.1:0-3823 GCA_039768345.1 Flavobacteriaceae bacterium | reverse complement strand
GAGGCGGCTTTATATGATCAGCGATGGATGAAAGAACTTCAGAAAAATGCGGTGTTTTTTGAGGAAATGCAACAAAGTGTCCAACATCCTGATACGGCTCAAAATGTCCTGGAAGGGTTCAACACCGAAGTACTCAAGGCTCGTCTGGAAGAATTAAATGCGAAAACGCCATTTAATATTGCATATAATCCTACCCTTGAGAGTGTCATTAAATCATTTTTGTTGGGCAAGAAAGATTTGATGGAGCGTATGTTAACCAGCAGTCAGTTTTATTTCCCAATGTTCGAGCAAGAACTCGACAATCATAATATACCCTTAGAGATCAAGTATCTGGCGATAGTAGAATCGGCATTAAATCCGAGGGCGCGTTCACGGGTTGGCGCTACCGGTCTTTGGCAATTCATGTACGGAACCGGCAAAATGTACGATCTGAACGTAAGCAGTTATGTAGATGAACGCCGGGATCCTGTTAAGGCCACAAAGGCGGCCTGTGAATACCTGTCCAAACTTTACGAGATTTTTGGAGATTGGGATCTCGCCCTGGCCGCATACAATTCCGGTCCTGGGAATGTCAATAAGGCAATACGCAGGTCAGGCGGCTATAAAAACTATTGGAACATAAGACGATATCTGCCGAGGGAGACCGCAGGCTATCTGCCGGCTTTCCTGGCTACTATGTACATCTTTGAGTATGCAGATCAACATGGGCTGAAGAAAATCAATGCGGAAAGACCTTATTTCGAAACCGATACTGTGCTGATAAAAAGCCTGATCAGCTTTGAACATATATCTGAATTAACAGGGGTTAGCCAGGAGGAGATCCAGATCCTGAATCCTTCATACAAACTCAATATCATTCCTTATATCAAAGGGAAAGACTACTACCTCAGACTACCAAAATATGCTATGGGCCAATTTGTCGCCAATGAAGACGCCATCTATGCCTATGTGAGCGAAGACCTCAAGAAAAGAGAAAAGCCCTTGCCGCAGATGGTTACTTCTCAAAACCGAATACGCTATAGGGTGCGCAGCGGGGATTACCTCGGGAAGATTGCAGAGCGCTATGGGGTTGGAGTAAGCCAGATTAGGCGATGGAATGGTCTTAGAAGCGACAAACTTCGGGTAGGCCAGCGATTGACCATTTTTCCGCGGAAGCCGGTAACTTCTTCTGCCAATACCGCTTCTAAAGCCAGCACAAAGACTGTGGCCAATGCCGGCAGCTCAAAGGTGCATACCGTTAAAAAAGGAGATTCACTATGGACTATTTCGCGACAATATCCCGGGATATCCATCGAAAATTTAAGGCAGTGGAACGGAATTAGCGGTAATAACCTTATGCCTGGCACCCGATTAAAACTTTGCGACTGCTAGGCAGTTCACCCAACGAAAATTATCGTTTACTTAACGAGAGATATCTCTTGCTCTTTCTATCTTTGATCGAATCTCAATTTCGCTTATCTTGAGACCGTCTCCTTAAAAAGGAATTTAAATGAAAAACGCAGGGCTATTTATTATTACCGCCATTATGTTGCTGGGATGTAACAACGGCACCAAAAAATCGTATAAACCTTCATCTATTGGGGCCATTAATACTCTGGCTGTTGTGATGGATAATAATCTATGGGAAGGGGAAGTTGGAGATAAGGTAAGGGAGCATTTTGCTGCGCCTATCTTGGGGCTAACCTGGGACGAACCATTATTTACGATTGAGCATATGCCCAAACAGGTATTTACAGGGACCACCAGACACCGAAGATCCGTATTGTTTGTTGAACTGGATACAGCTGAGATGGCCCAGGTTAAAGTAGATGTCTATGCCACGCCACAACGGGTGGGCGTAATCCAGGGGAAGACTGAGGCAGATCTTTTGGAAAAGTTGGATAATGGAGCAAAAAAAATCATTGCTTCATTCAAAGACACAGAAGTGAAGGAGGCACAAAATCGTTTCCTTAGATCGCTTAGCAAGGAGAAGGCAATGGAGGATAAGTTCAGGGTAAAATTACGCTTGCCTTCTGTCTATACATTGGGCAAAGAAGAGGATAATTTCGTCTGGATCGATCGTGAAATTCCAAAAGGAAGCATGAATCTGATTGCTTATGAAATGCCGGCTTCCAGTTTTACCAACGATTCAACCCTGGTCTCCGATATTGTTAGAATGAGGGATTCAATCGGGCAGAAATATATTCCGGGCCCTGATATTCCGGGGAAGATCACCTATATGGTAACAGAAAAAGCGTTTGCCCCTTATGTATTTACCACTCAGGTGGCAGGGAAAAATGCGTTTGAGGTCAGGGGAATATGGGAAATCCATAACTATCCGATGGCCGGCCCCTTTGTAACCTACATTATCGATGATCCGGAGAATAGCCGCAAGCTGGTAATAGAAGGTTTTACCTTTGCACCTGCGACGAATAAAAGGGATTATATGTTCGAACTCGAGGCGATCCTGAGAACCATAAAATTTTTAAAAGGCGAACAAGAGGTCGCTTTGGTCAAATAAGATATTAGAAAAAAAAGGATAAAAAAAAGCGCCTCATTGAGGCGCTTCCTGTTTTTAGGTCAGTTGGTGTTTAGTCGAATGCAAATCCTGTGAGCACTCTGAAAATAAATGCATAGAGTACAATTACAAAGCTTAGAAAGCAAAACCAGGAGAATATCTTAAAATAGTTTTTTACAATGATGTGCCCCAAGTTCTTAAATGCTTCCAGGTAAATCTGCCTAATAAGTAGCAAATGTTTCATGGTTAAGGTTATTTTGGTTACTGTGGTATTTGGTTATACTATAACTCCGCTTGTGGGTCTTTACGTATTCTATGACATGGCTTTGTTGTGAAACATACTCTGACTGTGGGGAAAAGCCATTGGGCCAGCCATTTCGGGAAAATTTGATTCCCTGAAAGAACTTACATGCTTACAATGATAAATTCGGAACGTCTGTTGAGCTGGTGTTGGGCACTGCTGCATCGTACACTGCCATTACATTCATTAAGAAGTCGATCCTCACCATACCCTGTAGCGCTTTCAATACGCTTAGGATCGATTCCCTTGGAAATCAGGTAGTCGCGGGTCGATTTTGCTCTTTTGTCCGACAGATACCGGTTATAGGCTCTTTTACCCCTGGAGTCGGTGTGAGATTCCACTTTGATGACCATGGTCGGATAGGTATTCATTATCTCTACCAATTTGTCCAGCTCTTCACTCGCGTCTTTACGGATATTGAACTTGTCGAAATCGAAGTAGATCATATCGATTTGGAGTTTTCTGATACCTTCCTCGATCACAACGCGCTCGGCGAGCTGATTCATTTTCACTTCTACTTCAATCCTCTTATTATCTTCGGTGGAAACGAATTGTTCATTTTCAATATAGGTGTCTTTCTTTGTCCTTATTACATAACGCGTATTGCTATCGAGTTCTTCAAAAACGAAACTACCATCGGCATCGGTTTCTACCTCCATCAGTTTTACGTTGTTCTCATCGAGAAGTTCTACCAATGTTGCTGGCATCACCTCTCCGGTAATCATCTCGGTTACTACACCAGCAATGGCATTTTCGTTAGGTTCTTCGGGTAATATTCGCTTAAAGGAATAAATGTCGTCATCTCCTTTACCACCCCTCCTGTTCGAGGCGAAGAATCCTTTTTGGGTTTCTTCTCTGATGATATATGAGAAATCATCGCGCTTGCTATTGATGGGCTGCCCCATATTCTTAACTTCCGAAAAGCCCTCTTCGGTAATGGCCACCTCATAGATGTCCAAACCACCGAGACCCACGTGTCCGTCGGAGGCAAAATATAGCTTTTTATCGCTGATAAACGGGAACAT
>JBDNAQ010000162.1:0-11993 GCA_039768345.1 Flavobacteriaceae bacterium | reverse complement strand
TTAATAGCCTTGTAAAGCCTATCTATTTCATCGATATGCCGGTTATTACCCGAAAGCTCATGAAATTCCTCGATGAAAAGTTCAATGTTTTCTTCCGAATCGTGTTTTAGCAGATATTCAAAGGCTACATTTCTGAACAGGTTATCCCTCAATACCTTCTGTTGAACCAGGCTGTCTATCATATACAATTGGTGCCGATTGAAATGGAGCTGATTTTTCACCATTTTTTTATCAGCCGTCATACAGCCCTTTTTACAATTTATATAAGAAAGGTTCCCCAAATGGTATTTCATAAAATTGTAATAGGGACGGAGGTAAGTAAGCTCCTGATTATCGAAGTCTACCCGATGGTGATAAGCATAAAAGCTATCGGGGAGTTCATGCATCGACTTTTCACCTTTCTTTTTCTTATGATAGTAAGGATAGGGTTCTTTATAGAAAAAAGTGTTGTAGTCTATGCTCGCTCTCGCCATTTCATAGGCTTCTTCCGACAGCGGCGTTTCCTCATGAATCTCATCGAGTTGCTGAACTTTAATATCGCTCAGAGAATCGATCCTTTTGCAAAAATCGTCAGGTTCCAGTTTGTAAAGATCATAGATAAGATCTTCTTCTTTTTCATGCGCCAGGAACATTTCGATTAAAAAATTATTCACCTCTTCCCCTTGGCCGGAAAAGACCAGCGACTCGTCGAAGTAATGTGTGTTGAGTCTTATTTGAAGGCTATCGCCACTTTCCAGGAAGACGTATTGATATTCCGGGTAGTGATAAAAGTTATATAATCCCTCATCAACAGAATCCAGTTCCATAACGAAACGGTTATTCTCATCGAGGGTAACAGAATCCAGTGCGCTATCGCCCTTATACAAAACAACGTAATCGCTGGTTGGGTTTACGATTTCACCGGCAAAATGCACGGTAGTTGTTTGCCTTTCAGAGGTTGCGCAACTAGAAATCAGAAAAAGAGTGAGGAGGAGTAAAGATTTATCCATGCACGAACAGCCCTAAATTTTCAAAACAAAGCTAAGGATTGCAGTACGTCAAGCCTGTTAATGACGAGTTAAAAATTAAAATGGAGCGTTAAGAGAAATTTATAGGAACCTATCCTCGGTATAACCTGTAGTATGGTTCTTTTTCCCTACTTTTGCCGAAATTTTCAAATCAGGAATATGATATCCGTATCTAATTTGTCGGTGCAGTTTGGTAAAAGAGTGCTTTTTGACGAGGTAAACGTAGCGTTTACTCCGGGCAACTGTTATGGGATTATCGGGGCAAATGGCGCCGGTAAATCAACTTTCTTAAAAATTTTAGCAGGCAAGGATGATCCCACATCAGGGCGGGTGATTTTAGAACCCGGAAAGCGCATGTCGGTATTAGAACAGAACCATAATGCTCACGACCAATTTGGGGTTCTCGAGACGGTGGTGATGGGAAATAAACCGCTATTTGAGATCAAGCAGGAAATCGATGCGCTTTATGCCGATTATTCCGATGAAAATGCCGAAAGGATTGGAGAATTACAGGTTGTTTTCGAGGAGATGAACGGTTGGAATGCTGATAGTGATGCGGCGGCTCTGCTTTCGAATTTAGGCATTAGAGAAACCCTGCATTATACTAAGATGTCCGATATCGATTCTAAATTAAAAGTGAGAGTCCTGTTGGCTCAGGCACTTTTTGGGAACCCGGATGTTTTGGTGATGGACGAACCTACCAACGATCTCGATTACGATACGATCAGTTGGCTGGAAAGGTTCCTTGCCAACTACGATAACACTGTGATTGTGGTTTCTCACGACAGACACTTCCTCGATGCGGTTTGTACCCATATCGCGGATATCGATTTCGGAAAAATAAACCTCTATTCAGGGAACTATAGTTTCTGGTACGAGAGCAGTCAATTAGCTGCCCGTCAGCGAGCGCAGCAGAACAAAAAGGCAGAAGACAAAGCCAAGGAATTACAGGAATTCATTCAACGTTTCAGTGCCAATGTTGCCAAAAGTAAGCAGGCCACATCGCGAAAAAAAATGCTCGAAAAATTAAAGATCGAGGACATAAAACCTTCCAGCCGTAGATATCCGGCCATTATTTTTGAGACCGAACGCGAAGCGGGGAACCAAATTCTTAATGTAGAGCGTTTACAAGCGTCAACTGAAGATGGTGAATTACTCTTTAAAAATGTAGACATCAATCTGGCCAAGGGAGACAAAGCGGTGATTTTGTCTAAAGATTCCAGAGCGAGTACAGCCTTCTTTGAAATTATAAAAGGTTTGAAAAAGGCTGATGCCGGGAGCTTCCAGTGGGGTGTTACCACAAACCAATCCTATTTGCCCTCTGATAACTCGAGTTTCTTTAATACCGACATTTCGCTGGTAGACTGGTTACGGCAGTGGTCTAAAACGGAAGAGGAGAAAGAAGAAGTTTATCTCCGTGGATTTCTTGGAAAAATGCTATTCAGCGGAGAAGAGGCACTTAAAAAATCGAGTGTACTATCAGGCGGAGAAAAAGTGAGGTGTATGCTTAGTAGGATGATGATGTTAAAAGCCAATGTCCTGCTGATCGATGAACCTACAAACCATCTCGATCTGGAAAGTATCACCGCCTTCAATAACTCATTAAAGATCTTTAAAGGAAATATTCTCTTTTCCACACACGATCATCAATTCGCTCAGACCGTGGCCAACAGGGTAATCGAACTCACACCATCCGGTGTAATAGATCGCCACCTGAGCTTTGAGGAATATATGTCCGACAGTGCCATTAGAGAGCTCAGGGAGAAATTCTATTCCGTTCCGGTATAAGGATTTAGAAGCGACCCGGTCAGCAATACTAAATTTGCCAGCCTTATTGGCTATGCATTAAAATATTTGCTGTTCCAGATGGCCGGATTAAAATTCTTGCCTAGGGCAAAGCCGTAAAAGATTACCACGGCCGCCATCGACTTGAACATAAAAAAGAAGATGATCCAGAATTCGGTAGCTGATCCTGATTTGCTGAATAAGCCATCAGGAATAAGCAAAGTGAGTAAGTAGCTTGCCAGTAAAACTACCACGGTCAGATTCGAAATGTCTTTAAAGGGCCAGGCAAAAAGTTTTCTCAAGGGATGGAGGTCATTACCCCATTTATGAACGAGATAAAAGTAACCGTTGCCGATGGGGGCAAAGAGCAAAGGATCGTCTTTATCTTCGAGCTTAAACATTTTGGAGGGCGCAAGAATCTTAAAACCTTTTAATTTGATCCCGTGCTGTTTTTCCAGTTGTTGAATTTCCTCGATGGCCTCAGTGGGAATTTCCCCTTTAAAAAAGCGCGAATCCAGGAAACGCAAACGGTAGTCAATGCAGATCTTTTTTATCTGGTCAATGTGATAGATCCTGGGGGTTTCGAGCAAATCGAAACAAAAGGAATTTACATCAGAGAGGCGATTACCCGTTATTCTTTCGTTGAGTTCTTGCTCTTTTTTATTTTCCTGATTTAAGATCTCATAGACATCTTGAATAAGCGTGTCCTCGATTCCGCTTCGTTCTTTTAATGCACGGAGTCGCTCTTCGATGTTGGTATTCTTGAGAAGCATCTTTTAATAGCAATTTTCTCAAAAATAGAAAAATGGATTTTGTAAATCAAAAAACGTTTAACCTTCCAAATTGTTAATGTTATGTTAAATTCGATTAGACGCAGAGCCCATTCCCCTCAGGTATTCCTCAAAATTGTATATTGTCGATGAAATGAGTCCGTTAATCGGATTTTTTCCACCCCAAATTCCCCTTATCGTGATGAAAAGTTTTTACCTGATCCCGGTTTTCACCCTGCTATCCTTTGTCCTTTCTGCGCAGGAAGCCTCCAAAGATGTTGCTTACCATGAAGATAGTATCATCTATACCACTAAAAATTCGGCTGATCATACCACATTATCAGAAGCTGTAATAGCCGCAGAACTCGATGATATTCTTGACAACGACGGGCCTTTCACAGTTTTTGCTCCTTCAGATGCAGCATTTGAAAAGCTATCGCAAGACAAAATCGAAGAATTGCTTTTACCTAAAAACAAGGCCGAGCTTAAGACATTGCTTACCTATCATATGATTGCTGGTCACCTGTCTGCATCCAAAATACTAAAAGCGATGTGCAGGGGTAAAGGAGTAGCAACTTTTACTACAGTACAAGGTAATGTGCTCACTGCAACTATGGAGGGCATTGATATTGTACTTGGTGATAAGTTCGGAAATAAAGCCAGGATTACTACTGCCGATGCCAACCAATGCAACGGCGTGATTCATGTAATCGATAGCGTGGTATTGCCCAAGAAGATATAGACTATCTCAATTCTGCAGACAGCTCCTTTTCATATGCCTGTTGCAGCTTTTTCATTATTTTATCGATCTGTTTGTCTGTAAGGGTTTTAGTTTCGTCCTGAATCGTAAAACTTACGGCATAGGACTTTTTCCCCTCCGGAAGATTTTTACCCCTATAGACATCAAAGAGGTCTACTTTCTTGAGTAGTTTTTTCTCAGTATTAAAGGCGATATTCTTCACCTGCCCGAATTTAATATTATCAGATATCAATAATGCAAAATCTCTTCTTACCTCGGGGTATTTGGGTATTTCCTTAAAAACGATTTCTTGTTTGGAAACTATTTTTACGATCTGATCCCAATTGAGTTCGGCATGTAATACATCTTGCTTAATATCGAAATGAGTATTAATCGGGTTCGAAACAACACCAAAGCTCGCTACTTTCTCCTTTGCGCTATAAAGTGTGAGTCCTTCTGAGTATAAATCACCCTCCTCACTTTGGCTATCTGTAATTTGGATCCCAAGTCTCTCCATTAATTGTAAGACCACTGCTTTCAGATAAAAAAAGCTCATTTCCTGATTTTCAGATAACCAATGTTTCGCATGACGTTCTCCACTTATTGTCAGCGCCAATATGTTGTATTCCTTCCAGTCTTTACCAGATCGGTGATAAGTCTTCCCAAATTCAAAAAACCTGAGATGCTGCCTTTTTCTATTGAGATTGAACGAAACTGCCTCCATAGCTGAGAAAAGAAGAGATTTCCGCATCACAGACAAGTCTGAACTTAAGGGATTCATGATCTCTACAGTACTTTTCTTGCTGCTCCCGATCAGTTCATCATAGGCAGGCTGCGTCAGGCTGTTGGAGAGCAGCTCGTAGAAACCGAGCGAGGCCAGTGTGTTTCCTGTAATATTTTGCAGGATATGGTCTTCGAACCTCGAGCTCTTGGCTATAGAAGCATTGATCTTCTCCGCAAATTCTATTTTATTGTAGCCATAAACCCTTAAGATTTCTTCGATAACATCTACCTCTCTGATAACATCTACCCGGTAGAACGGTATCTGAAGCCCCAGGCCGCTTTCGGTTACACTTTTAACCTGGATATCGAGTGAAGCCAAGATCGTTTTAATAGTGTCTTTAGGGATTTCCTGCCCTACAAGACGGTTTACTTTGTCATAAGAGAGAAATACCTGATAGTCGTCTCTTCTCTTGGGGTAGAGATCTACCACATCTGAGCTGATTTCACCCCCGGCAATTTCTTTTATCAATAGCGCAGCGCGTTTTAATGCATACTCCACATTATTGATGTCTACACCCCTTTCGAAGCGGAAAGAAGCATCGGTGTTGAGCCCGTGTCTTTTAGCGGTTTTTCTAATACTGACCGGGTCAAAATATGCACTCTCAAGGAAAATAGAAGTGGTATCTTCGGTAACACCTGTATTGATACCTCCAAACACACCCGCAATACACATGGGTTTTTCACCATCATAGATCATAAGATCTTCCTCATGTAATTCACGCAGTTCACCATCGAGGGTCATGAATTTTGATCCGGGCGAAGCGGTTTTTACCACAATTTTCTTATTGTGAATCCTTTTGGCATCAAAGGCATGCAGCGGCTGTCCCAATTCGTGGAGAACGTAGTTGGTGATATCCACCACATTGTTAACGGGTTTATGCCCTATTGCATTTAAACGATTCTGTAACCAGTTGGGCGAAGGCTCTACAATTATATTTCTAATCGTTACACCACAATATCTTGGGGCCAAGTCACTGTTTTCAACCGTAACCCCCATTTTTAATGATCTGTTATCTGCAGCGAACCCACTTACGGAAGGTGTGTTCAGGGTGGCCTGAACCTTCTGTTGTATCAAAGCTGCTTTCAGGTCTCGTGCCACACCGAAATGGCTCATAGCATCGGCGCGGTTTGGGGTTAAACCAATCTCGAAAACCTGATCACGTTCAATTTCGAAAACACTGGCGCAAGGGGTGCCCGGTTCTAGATCATCCGCCAGAATCATTATTCCGTCATGACTGTTGCCTAAACCAAGTTCATCTTCGGCGCATATCATTCCATGACTTTCCTCGCCGCGAATTTTTCCTTTTTTGATCTTCCAGGGTTCACCCTCATCACTATAAAGAGTGGTTCCGATCGTTGCCACCGCCACTTTCTGGCCCTTGGCCACATTCGGGGCACCGCAGACAATTTGTACAGGCTCTCCATCGCCCAGATCTACTTTGGTGAGGGATAGTTTATCTGCATTGGGATGTTTTTGACAGTCCACAACATGACCCACCACTACACCTTGAAGTCCGCCTTGTACAGACTCAAATTCCTGGATTCCTTCGACTTCCAAACCGAGATTGGTAAGAAGTTCGGCCGTTTTATCGGCCTCCCATTGAATGTTGATAAACTGCTTTAGCCAGTTATAGGAGATGTGCATCGGTTGGTTTTAATCGCTCAAAGATAAAACAATGACCTAAGACATTCAAAGCCGGCCAATTGAAATGGTAGAAATTATAAACAATGGTAATTTATGACCTATTAAGATTTTAGATAATGGTAGATTTTCCCAGCCAAATATTCTCGCGATTAAGCGTCAGATGTTCTTCAGAATCTCGTACCTGAGCCGCGATAAAATCACCAACATCGTTAGTGCCGTATTTGCTGGTTGGCTCCAGATCGGGGGTTACAATCTCTTTCTTCATCGCCCTGAGTACTGCGATAACCACCGCCCTGGATTCTTCATCCAATCCGAAATGGTCGAGCAGCATCGCTGCTGATAAAACAGATGCAATAGGGTTCGCCATATCTTTGCCTTTGGCCTGAGGGAATGAATCGTGTACAGGCTCAAATAGTGCATGGTCGTCGCCTACAGACGCAGACGGCAATAATCCGTTCGATCCACCAACGACACCTCCCTGATCGGATAGGATGTCCCCGAAAAGATTGCCGGTTAGAATAACATCGAATTGCGGGGGGTTCAATATGAGTTGCATGGCCGCTTCTTCTACAAACATAAATTCAAGCTTAACTTCGGGGTAACTGGCCGCAATTTTCTTTACAACTCTTCTCCACAATCTGGACGATTCGAGCACATTTGCCTTATCT
This sequence comes from Flavobacteriaceae bacterium, assembly GCA_039768345.1. Lineage (GTDB taxonomy): Bacteria > Bacteroidota > Bacteroidia > Flavobacteriales > Flavobacteriaceae > JAHEJJ01. The sequence goes on along the minus strand of JBDNAQ010000162.1, from coordinate 4,596 downwards.
ACCAATGTTAGTTTTTTACGCCTTCCCTTTGCAGCTTTAAATGCCATATGACTTATCCGGCTGATTTCATCTTCGGTATAAGCACAAATATCCGAGGCCCTTGTCTTATCTGCATTTAATGTTTTTTCACCGAAATAAATCCCGCCTGTTAACTCCCGGTAGATCACAAAATCGGTTCCCGAAACAATCTTTTTCTTTAGCGGGGATTTCTCGATAAGTGAAGGGAATACTTTTACAGGTCGGATATTGGTGTATAATCCTAATGATTTTCTTAGTTCTATTAAACCCTGTTCCGGTCTATCCTTGGTGTTGGGGTCGTTATCATATTTAGAGTGACCGATTGTACCGAATAATACCGCATCGCTAGACTTACAGAGTTTCAGGGTAGCCTGAGGTAATGACTTGCCCGATTTCTCCATGGCGGTAGTACCTATCTGGGCTTCGGTAAAATGAAATTGGTGACCGAATGTTTCCTCGACCGATTGAAGAGATTTTATGGCTTGTTTTGTGACCTCAGGTCCGATACCATCTCCTGCCAATACGGCAATATTTAGCTCCATAATCAGGCTATACTTTCAATATTGATATTTGCGGTATCCACTATCTGATGGATATCCTCATCCATAATCTCCTTTTTGCGATCTGCAAAACGAAGGAATTCGTCATATACCTGATCCAGTTGTACCTTGGTGAGTTCATATCCCACTTTCTTGGCACGATATGCCAGCGCAGCCCGACCACTTCTGGCTGTAAGCACTATGGAAGATTCATTTACACCTACATCTTCCGGATCGATGATTTCATAGGTTTCACGTTTTTTAATCACGCCGTCCTGATGAATTCCGGAACTATGTGCAAAAGCATTAGAACCCACAATAGCCTTGTTGGGTTGTACCGGCATCCCCATTTTGTGAGAAACCATCTGACTGGTACTGTAAAGGAGTTTGCTGTTGATATTTGTATCCAAATCCAGATAAGGATGTTGTCTGAGGATCATCACGACTTCTTCCAGTGAAGTATTACCGGCTCTTTCGCCAATACCATTAATTGTACATTCTATCTGTCTTGCCCCGTTGATCACCCCGGCGATCGAATTGGCCGTAGCCAGTCCAAGGTCGTTGTGACAATGGCAGGATAACACTGCCTTATCAATCCCTTTTACGTTTTCCCTGAGAAATTTCATTTTGGCACCGTATTCTTCCGGCAGGCAATAACCTGTGGTGTCGGGAATATTTAAAACGGTGGCGCCTGCTTTAATAACGGCTTCGCAAACCCTAGCGAGGAATTCATTATCAGTTCTTCCGGCATCTTCGGCATAGAACTCCACATCTTCCACGAATTTTTTGGCATAGGCTACTGCTTCCACAGCCCTTTCCAGAATTTTATCCTGGGTAGACCTGAACTTATATTTTATATGAGAATCAGAGGTACCGATGCCGGTATGAATCCTTGGTCTTTTTGCACTTTTTAAAGCTTCGGCCGCTACTTCGATATCTTTCTTTACAGAACGGGTAAGTCCGCATACCCTAGCATGCTTAACCACATCTGCTATACCCTGTACCGATTTGAAATCACCGGGACTCGAAATAGGGAATCCGGCCTCTATGATGTCGACACCTAGTTCATCGAGCCGTTCCGCGATAACAAGTTTCTGTTTGGTATCCAATTTACAGCCCGGAACCTGTTCGCCGTCTCTTAGGGTGGTGTCAAAAATATGTACCTTATCTTTACTCATTATTTTTTGTATAATTATCCTAACAATACGAAAATAGAGTTAGCAGGGATTTATGAGGTTCATACTGCGGCCCATTTACAATGTTAATTTACTTTGACCCCATAGTAATGACTTGTAAAACAAATACTTAAATTGCTTTTTTTACGATGACGAATGTTCACAAAGACGCACTGTTCGTACTGATTAAGGCCTTGTCTAAATCGGAAAAACGGCAATTCAAACTTTATGTTGGCCGTCTCGGAGTGAATACAGAGGCCAAGTTTCTGGCGCTTTTTAATCTTCTTGATAAACTAAAAACATATAATGAAGCTGCGATACTAGCGAGCGGCATCGTCAAAAAAACACAGTTATCGAACCTAAAGGCCCACCTCTACAAGCAGATTCTGGTTAGCCTCAGATTGAATCCGGTAAACCAGAATATTCGGGTTCAGATTCGGGAACAATTAGATTTTGCTACAATTCTCTATCAGAAAGGCCTGTATAAACAAAGTTTAAAAATACTCGATAAGGCCAAAGCGAATGCCATAGAGAACGAGGAGAAGAATATCGCCTACGAAATCGTAGAACTCGAAAAAATAATCGAAACTCAGTATATAACCCGCAGTATTCCCGACCGGGCCGATGAACTTGCACAGCAGGCCAAAGAGCTCTCGGAATTCAATGTCATCACCAGCAAGTTGTCTAATCTTTCATTGCAATTGTATGGCATGATGCTGAAAGTTGGGTATGTTAGGAACGACGAAGATTACCAAAAGGTTACAAGATATTTCGAAAGTCATCTTCCTGAATACCATCTCGAGGACTTCGGTTTTAGGGAGAAGTTATGGCTTTATAAGGCACATTTATGGTATAGTCTTCTGGTTCAGGATTTTCTTTCCTCCTATAAATACTCGAGTAAGTGGGTAGACCTGTTTTACGAAAATAAGGCGATGATTAGCTTAAACCCGGTGTTTTTCCTAAAGGGCAACCATTATTTGCTCGAATCCCTATTTTTTGTGAAGTATAGTACGCTTTTCAGGACGACTCTTGACAAACTGGAAACCATCGTCAATGCACCGGAATTCCCTAAGAATGATAATATCAGTTCGCTGGCATTCCTCTACATTTATTCCAACAAACTCAACCTGCATTTTCTGGAAGGAACTTTCGAGAAAGGCCTCTACCTGGTTAAGATCATAGAATATGGGATCGTTAAGCATAGCGACCGCATCGATCAGCACCACGTCATGATTTTTTATTATAAGATCGCCTGCCTCTACTTTGGCGTGGGAGATAATAAAACCTGTATTTCGTACTTAAAGAAGATCATCGAGAATAAATCGCTGAAAATGAGGGAAGATCTTATGTGTTTTGCACGGGTTCTGAGTCTTGTGGCGCATTATGAGGCGGGTATGGACTACCATCTGGAAGTGCAACTGAAAAGCACCTATAAATTTCTGCTCAAGATGAACGATCTGCATCAGGTACAAAAGGAGATGATCAAATTCCTTAGAAAATTGGGAGACATCTACCCTCATGAGCTTAAAGGGGAGTTTCAGAAGCTTTATGACGAACTAAAAAAATATGAAGATCACCCTTACGAAAAAAGGGCTTTTTTGTATCTCGATATTCTTTCCTGGCTGGAGAGTCACCTTCAACACCGCCCGGTGGCCGAGGTGATTCGTGAGAAAGCACTTGCACTCACTCGATAGGTACCGGCCCGCTGAACTGCGAGAAGAGCGTTTCAGACATTTCGTTGAACTGTTCATTCTCGGCCATTTTACGCACCTTGGCCGGATCGAAATCGCCATTAAAATAAAGAAGATTGGCATTGAAATCATCATGGTTGAATATAAGGATCTCTTTAACCAGGTTTCTTTTTTCCCGAATGGAAACAACGTTTCTCTTTGCGTCCTGATTCTTCCGGTAAACCTCTATAAAAGAACTTGAGGTAATGTTATTCATTTGATTGCTGAGCGACTGTATTTTTGGTGTTGGGAGGCCCGAAAAACGCATAAATCTGATATCGCGGGTATTGCCAATGATGTTCTGTAATTCCGGAGATATTCCACCTAACAGACTCAACATGCTTTGAGGAACTCTGACGGCCAACACCTCATTGTCGTTCTTATGTAATTCGTAGAATCTGTCGATAGAATTGCTACTGCCGCAAGACAACAGCAGTAGTATTATCAGGCTTACAATCCACTTATTTGCAATTATCCCATTCATTTTTAAAAGATTTTTATCGAGTCAAGAAGCTAAATGTACTGAAAATCATCCACAGTCATTCCAGACCGGATCTGTTGGCGGTGGAGCGATGATTTCCATTTGCTCTTTCCGAACCGGATGCTCAAAGGTGAGCGCTCTGGCATGAAGATGAATACTGCCGTCTTTGTTGCTGCGAGCAGCACCGTATTTAAGATCTCCCTTAATGGGGCAGCCGCTTTCGGCGAGCTGAGCCCTGATCTGATGGTGCCGTCCTGTTTTCAGTTCGATTTCCAATAAGTAGTAATGATCGAGTTTCTTTATCAGGCGATATTCCAGTTCCGCCTTTTTTGAAGCACTTGCATCCGGTTCAACAACATAGGACTTATTTTGCTTTTGATTCTTCCGCAACCAATGCACTAATGTGGCTTGTTCCTGTGGCGGGCAATTTCGTACAACAGCCCAATAGATTTTTTGAGCTTGCCTTTGGGCCAGGGCTCTATTCAGTCGGGCTAGTGCTTTTGAGGTTCTGGCGAAGATTACCGCTCCCGAAGTAGGCCTGTCTAACCGATGCACCACCCCCAGGTAAACAGCACCCGGCTTCTCGTATTTTCTTTTTATATATGCCTTTACCACTTCGCTCAGCGGCATGTCTCCGGTAATGTCGCCCTGTA
>JBDNAQ010000161.1:0-7968 GCA_039768345.1 Flavobacteriaceae bacterium | reverse complement strand
GCGTAAGGATCATCCCATATTGGCAGATCGCCATTTGCCCATCCTCCATGAGTCGAATAACAGCCATATATTGGTATTCGAGCGTACGGATGGAAATAATGGAGGTGTTCTCGTCTTATGCAATTTTGATGAGAACGACCAGGTGATAGATGCAGCTTGGGTCACCTCTCTCGGATATATACGAAATTCCAGTTACAGCGACCTCATAAGCGGGGAAAAGCGAAAATTGACCAGTGGATTACTCACATTAAAGCCTTACCAAATACTCTGGCTAGAATCCCTTTAATTATACTTAACTTTTCTCAAAATCCGGAATGCTTCCTTTAAAGACTCATAAGCGGATTTGTCGTATTTCTTCAGTAATGATCTTCCAAGGTCCAGTTGGTCTTTAGCCTCTTCAAAGCCATTGAGATAACAGATCAGATAGGTAGCTGGTAAATGAGCGAGATCCTGCCGCTCTCTTGGTTTCAGAGGAATATTTTTTTCAAGCTTATGCAACAAACTATTGTTTGCATTAAAAATGTGATAGAGTGTTTTCCTGTCGTACTTAGGAGGGTCAAAGACCAGTTTAGTTTGAATCTGATATGTACCATTATCCGTAAAAGTGATTACCAGCATTTCCAGGGGATAATAATTCTGATCGCTTCCCAAACCTAATTGTACGTATTCCATGATAGAAAAAGAGTTTTCATCTATCTCTACCGATATCTCATCGAGGGCCGAATAAAAAAGTTTTACCTGTTCGTTGATCAACTCGATATCCACACGGGAATAATATGTTTTATTATCCACTTTCTTTTTCTTCCCTGCCCAACAGACCACAAATTGCTCTTTAAATACCTTGTAATCACTGCTGAGATCTTTGTGCCGGTAGTTTAGAAAATCGATAACCCCATCGAGCGTAAGTTCAATGTTATTTCTCGCGTGCTGTTCTATGGTATTGACCGTCTCCGAATTTATATCCTTCAGCTCAATGTCGTAAGCTTTAGGCAAGCTTATACTCCCTTCTCTGAAGAAAACCGTACCTCCGTAATATTTCCAGATATTTTTTCTCAAAGAGCATACTTTGGAACTCGATGTGATGGTAACAAGTCCGACTACCTTTCCTTCCGGAAGATGTGGAAAAGGGATGTTTTCATAGGAAATCAGAGGAGGATGGTCAAGATAGGCATTAACAAGGTTCTGGATCTTACTGTCGTCGAAGAAGTCTACCCCTGTGATCTTATTGTCTTCATCCTCCACTCCTATCACGATATACCCATTGTTCCTGGGGTTGCTGTTTGCCAGGGCACAAACATGTTTGAGGAATTTTCCCTTTCCCTCCCTATGGCTGATGTTAATAGACCGTTTCTTATCATAGAAACTATTCTCATCGTTGTGGGCCAAAAGGTTTTTGATCAGGAGTCGTTTGTTGATCATCGGTCTTTCTTCACTATCGTACTACTCGCCTGGGCGGTTGGCATTACTACAAGGTCAGCTATATTCACATGGGAGGGACAGGAAATCACGAAATATACAATATCTGCAATATCCTCAGGTCTAAGAGCCTGATAACCGGTATAAACCGCCTCGGCCCTCGGTTGGTCTCCTTTAAAGCGGACATTGCTGAATTCTGTTTCCACCAAACCGGGGTTCACAGATCCTACCCGAATTCCGTATTTATTCAAATCGATCCGCATTGCCTGATTCAGAGCATCAACAGCATGCTTGCTGGCACAGTACACATTTCCCATGGGATATACTTCTTTTCCTGCCGTAGATCCAATATTGATGATATGCCCCCGGGTTCTATCCACCATTCCAGGCAATACTGCACGTGAAACATAGAGAAGTCCCTTTACATTGATATCGATCATGGCATCCCAATCATCGATATTTCCCTTGTCAATAGGGTCCAAACCGTGTGCATTACCTGCATTATTGATTAGGATCGAAACATCGGCAAACTCTTGAGGTAAAGAGTTAATGGCCAGATGCACTGCGTCCCGATCCCGTACATCAAAATTTAGAATATGAGTTTTGGTTTTAGGGGAAAGTTCGGCCTTAAGAGTATCTAAACGTTCTTGCCGGCGCCCGCAAAGTACTAATGATATTCCTTCCTTGGCAAATCGCCGGGCAATTTCGCGGCCAATCCCGCTTGTAGCTCCAGTAATCAATGCTATTTCATTCATCCTCTTAAATTCATTTGTCAGGGTACCTTTTTACCCATCGATGCTGTATGTAATATAAACCAGTCTTCCAGTTCCAGTTCAATTTCAGCGGCTTGTATTGAGTCTATTATCCGGCCGGGTTCTGTGGTGCCTAAAACGGGATGTATTCTTGCCGGATGTTTTAAGATCCAGGCCAGTAACAATTGACTGGCATTGGCATTATACTTCGGCTGAAGATCTTTCATGATCGCTCCAATACGGCTGTTTTGCTCATTTTCGCCTCTAAAATAGCCTCCAAGTGGACTCCAGGCCATCGCCTTCCGATCATGTATTATACAATCGTCGAGTGTGCCGTTGAACATTACATCATCAGCGGTTAAGGAGAATTCTACCTGGTTGGCAGACACCGGCACAGCGGTTTCTATCAAGGCAATCTGAGACGGTGTGAAATTAGACACCCCGAATTCTTTGATCTTTCCGGATTGGGTAAGCTGGGCTATAGCTTCAGCTACTTCTTCGGGCTGCATCAATGGACTGGGACGGTGGAGCAGAAACAGGTCCAGGTAGTCGGTTTGGAGTTTCTTCAGCGATTCTTCCGCAGACCAGAGAATATAATCTTTAGAATAATTATAGTGTTTTACCCTATTGTCGCGTGCCTCACAGATATATTGAATCCCACATTTACTGATCAGTTGAATAGATTCACGGTTTACACCAGAGTCGGTAAGTGCCTTTCCGAATTCTTCTTCAGTCCCATAACCCCCATAAATATCGGCATGGTCGAAGCTTGTGAGGCCATGGTCTTTGCAATGGTTAATAAAATTTGCCATTTCAGCGGTCGACATCTTTTTACCCCATTCACCCCAGGTCATGGCTCCTGCTATAAGTCGTGAATAATTATTGCTGTTTTTCATGGATTTAGTGTTTCATCAGGTCCAAATTAACTCCCCCGAACGATCCGATCGAATAAAGATAAAATTATTGACTTTTTCTCGGGATGGATGTCGGAATTACCCTTGGGCAAAAATATACGACAAATCCCTTAAATACTTCATAAAACTTGGGCTTCGCCGCATTTTTTAACCAATCATTAACAGCACATGATTAAATAAATTTTCAATTTGCGGCTGACTAAAAACCGACTAATTGATATACACTGAAATTTAGACTTTATGGAGGAAAATACTACTGTGGATATTAGCGCTGTGAACGAGAAAATTGCCCAGGAAAGCGCCTTTATCGATTTGCTCATATTGGAAATGAACAAGGCGATCGTTGGGCAGAAACACATGGTAGAACGCCTGTTGATCGGTCTGCTTGGCCAGGGCCATATATTGCTCGAAGGGGTGCCTGGACTTGCTAAGACACTGGCGATCAATACGCTTTCCAATGCTGTAAAAGGAAGTTTTAGCAGGATACAATTTACCCCCGATCTTTTGCCAGCCGATGTTATTGGTACTATGATCTATAACATGAAAGAGAATGATTTCTCTATAAAGCGCGGCCCTATTTTTGCCAATTTTGTTCTGGCTGATGAGATCAACAGGGCGCCGGCTAAGGTACAATCGGCCTTATTGGAAGCCATGCAGGAACGCCAGGTGACCATAGGCGACGAAACATTCTACCTCGATGCACCCTTTCTGGTGATGGCAACCCAGAACCCGATTGAGCAGGAAGGTACTTACCCTCTACCCGAAGCACAAGTAGACCGGTTCATGCTCAAAACGGTAATCGATTACCCGAAAATGAACGAAGAGCAACTCATTATACGACAGAATTTAAAGGGAGCTCATGAGGCTGTTAAACCTGTGGTAAGCCTAAAACAGATCTTAAGTGCCCAGAAAACTGTTCGGGAGGTTTACATGGATGAAAAAATTGAGAGTTATATTCTCGATATTGTCTTTGCAAGCCGCTATCCTGAAAAATACGAGCTGGCAGACCTCAAGCCACTCATCAGTTTTGGTGCTTCTCCAAGGGGAAGTATCAATCTGGCCATTGCCGCCAAATGTTATGCCTTTATAAAGAGAAGAGGTTATGTTGTGCCGGAAGACGTAAGGGCAATAGTTCACGACGTCCTCAGGCATCGTATTGGGATTACCTATGAGGCAGAGGCAGAAAATGTAACCTCGGAAGAAATTATCAATCGGATCGTTAACCAGATTGAAGTACCCTAACCGTTCAATGGATCTACTCTAGGTTACCGGCCAGTTGAATACCTTGAACCCGAAACCTTGAACCCGATGGATACCAAGGAATTATTAAAGAAAGTACGTAAGATTGAGATCAAGACCCGCCGTCTTTCCGATCATATCTTCGGTGGTGAATATCATTCTACCTTTAAGGGAAGGGGTATGACCTTTAGCGAGGTGCGTCAATACCAGTTCGGAGACGATGTGCGATCTATCGATTGGAATGTTACAGCCCGTTACAATGAGCCTTTCGTAAAAGTTTTTGAAGAGGAGCGTGAACTCACTATGATGCTGCTTGTCGATATCAGTGGCTCCGAGCATTTTGGTACGCTCAATAGCTTTAAAAAGGAAATCATTACAGAAATCTCGGCAACCTTGGCATTTTCAGCCTTGCAGAACAACGATAAGGCAGGTCTGGTGCTATTCTCCGATGAGGTAGAACTCTTTATCCCTCCTAAGAAAGGAAAGAGTCATGTTTTAAGAATAATAAGAGAATTGCTCGAATTTAGCCCGTCGAGCAAAAAAACCGACATTGGAAAGGCTTTAAAATTTCTTGCAAATGTGATCAAAAAAAGGGCTATAGTCTTTGTGCTGTCCGATTTTATCTCCGAGGATTACGAACGTACTTTAAAGATCACCGGGAACAAACACGATCTTACCGGAATACGTGTTTATGATCGCCGAGAAGAAAGTATCCCTAATCTGGGGATGGTCCAGATGCAGGATTCAGAGACAGGACGACTGCAACTCGTCAATACACAATCTTCAAAAGTGAGGCGTTCGTATGAAGAATTCTATAAAGAACGGGTAGATTATTTTAAAGACATCTTCGCTAAATCGGGCTGTGGCACCTTAGACTGCCGTGTGGATGAAAGTTATGTAAAAAAGTTGCTGGGCTATTTTAAGAGGAGAGGATGAAAGAGGAGGTTTCCATACATGATAATAGATCAGTTTTCCATCGTGGAATGAAGAAGGTATTGCCCTTTTTCATTTTCTGGTTTTCATTGGTATGGGCTCATGCACAAACAGTCGTCAATTCGGAGATCGATACTACGAGCATAAGGATAGGCGAACAGATAAGGTATAAGATCACCGTAGAAACCGATTCCTCAGCTGTGGTTTTCTTTCCTGAAGGCCAGACATTTTCCCCGTTGGAAACGGTAGAAGCATTTCTGACCGATACGACCCGGCGTGATAACCGGGTAATGCTCCAAAAATCTTATGCTTTAACCCAGTTCGATTCGGGTCAGTATACCATACCCCGCCAACGAATTGAAATAGACGGTAAAGGTTTTTTTACCGATTCTTTAATGGTGGCTGTTGGCACGGTTCCTGTAGATACCCTCACCCAGCCGATGTACGATATAAAGCCACTGATCGAGGTAGAGAGGAATTATGCCGGAATATGGAAGATTTTGATTTGGGTTCTGCTGCTGGCCATTATAATTGGGCTGCTGGTCTATTTTATTTTTATTAAGAAGAAAAAACTGAGTGAGGAAGAAAAGGAGGCTATGTTACCAGCCTATGACCGTGCTCTTTTAGAATTGAGGAAGCTCGAGAACTCCAAATATCTGATACAGGACGAATACAAAAAATACTATTCCGAGCTCACCGATATCGTTCGCTCCTACCTGGAAGAAGATGCCAATATTTCGGCACTGGAAAGCACTACCAATCAATTGATCGATAAACTGGAAATGCTTAAAGACGCTGGTGAATTAAAACTTACTCAGGATACCATCAGACAATTTCAGATGATATTGCAAACAGCAGATCTTGTAAAATTTGCCCGCTCCAAACCTCCCACATCTAAGGCTGAAAACGATCGGCAGGCGGTAGAACAGATTCTCATTAAGACAAAGGAAGCGCTTCCTGAACCCAGCGAAGAGGAACTGATGCAGCAACAGGAATACCTGGAAGAAATAGCACGAAAACGCAGAAAGAAGAAGATAATAACGCTTGCGGCAGCTATATTACTGGTTCTTCTGACAACCACTGCCGGATTTACCGCATACTATGGCCCTAAATATGTATGGGACACCGTAACGCGCAATCCTACCAAAATCCTGTTGGAAGGAGAATGGGTAAAAAGCGCTTATGGATTTCCCGCAATTGTGATCGAGACACCCGAGGTACTCGTTCGTCAGAATTCAACTGCGGATATACAGCAGGTAAAAGAGCGGTATAATTTTTCATATTCGAACGAGCGAGAACTTTTTACTGTTGGGACATCCACCATAACCCTCGAGGGGCAGGCAGAACCCGATTACGAACAAAGCCTGGAACAAGTCCTGGTCGACTTCGAGAAAAACGGGGTTCGCAACCTCATTACCAAACAAGAGGAATTTAAAACCCCCAGTGGGGCTCAGGGTATAAAGACATTCGGAAGCGGTACATTCATTGAACCGGGTTCCGACGATAGAATAAAAGGGCAATACGTCATACTGATGTTCGGCGGGAAGGGCTTTGTTCTACAACTATTTTTAACCTGGGCCGATGGAGACCCTTACGCCCAGGAAATGGCAGATCGAATTTTGAGTTCATTCGATATTAAAACTCAAGCATAGATGTTTACAAGTGTAGAATTTGCGAATCCACAATTTTTCTGGTTGCTTTTACTACTTCCGGTAGCCGTGCTATGGTATGTTTTTAAACGCAACGAGGAAACGGCCTCCTTAAAGATCTCGAGTACTTCAGGGTTTACAAGCGGTGGCCTGCTCCCAAAACTCAAGCCACTTCTTTTCGCACTCAGGTTGATTGCGCTTACCGCAATTATTACCGCGATGGCCAGACCACAAACCGAAGACGTCTCTTCCCGGACAAAAACTACAAGAGGTATCGATATTGTTATGGCCATAGACGTCTCTTCGAGTATGCTCGCCAGAGATCTCAAGCCCAATCGACTGTCGGCACTAAAAAGTGTGGCGGCTGATTTTATAAAGCAAAGGCCTAATGATAGGATCGGCCTGGTGGCCTATGCTGGGGAAAGTTATACCAAAACACCGATAACCAGCGATAAGAGTATTGTTCTTGGCGCCCTTAGGGAGATAAGCTATGGTGCCCTGGAAGATGGAACAGCTATAGGAATGGGTTTGGCAACCGCGGTTAACCGCCTTAAGGAAAGCAAAGCAAAAAGTAAGGTTATAATTTTACTGACAGATGGCGTAAACAATTCAGGATTTATCGAACCTCTGACCGCTGCCGATCTCGCAATCGAATATGATATAAAAACCTATACCATCGGTTTGGGCACAAATGGTAATGCACTGTCGCCAATCGCTTATAACGCAGATGGATCTTTCAGATATGGCATGCGTCAGGTAGAAATAGATGAAGATCTTCTCAAGGAGATCTCCAATCTTACGGGAGGGGAATATTTCAGAGCCACCGATAATGAAAAGCTGGAAGAGATCTATTCCGAGATCAACCAATTCGAAAAGACCGAGATCGAAGAATTTAAATATTATAAGTATGATGAGAAATTTCGTCCATGGGTGCTAATGGCAGGATTTTTTATACTATTAGAATGGTTTTTAAGACACACGATTTTTAGAAGTTTTATATAAGGCGATGATTCAACTCGACGAAAAAATATATTTCTATCTCCTCTTCATTATTCCGATAATGAT